>WBUH01000002.1:0-300000 GCA_008933805.1 Bacteroidota bacterium | reverse complement strand
ACGCCTGCCCCAACATCAAATAGCGGCCTACTTGGGTATCACCCCTGAGTTTTTGAGCCAGATACGAAAACAATTGAGCGAAGGATAAAATGGAACTGCAACAAGCCATACGCCGTTTTATAGGCCTTGATGAAGAGAGCTTGCAAGACATTGCCTCGTACTTTAAACCATTACACTTGCCTAAAGGTGCCTTTTGGGTAAAAGCCGGACAAGTAAGCACACAAGTGGGTTGGGTAAAAGAAGGTTTGTTGCGCACTTGGTATGAGGTTGATGGAGAAGAAATTACCCACTGGATTAGCGAAGAAGGATATTTTGATACCTCACTCAGCAGCTTTAGTTTTAAAACACCAAGCCGTTGGAATTTGCAAGCTATTACTGACTGTGAGCTTTTAGTACTGGATTGCGACGACCACCGCGAATTGCTGAACAAATACACCCAGTGGCGCATTTTTGAAAGTCAGCTATTGATTTTTAGTTACTTGGGATTAGAGGAACGAATGTTCTCGCAACTGCACCAAACCGCAGAAGAGCGTTATGAGAAACTACTGATTGAACGTCCTGAACTGGCCGCCCGTGCACCTTTGCAACACTTGGCAAGTATGTTGGGCATGAAACCCGAAACCCTGAGTCGTTTACGTAAAAAACAAACCACCCGCATTTCTTGATTTTTGTCAAGCGGCTACCCTACCCTATCGGCGTAGGTTTGTAGCATGAAAACAACATTAAAATTAGAAGAAGCCGCCCAGTTTGCTTTGGGCATTATAGTATTCTCACAACTACCCTACGCTTGGTGGGTATTTGCTGCTCTTATTCTTACCCCTGATATTGGTATGCTGGGTTATACCGTAAACAATAAAGTGGGGGCTGCCGTTTACAATCTGTTCCACCACAAAGCTCTTGCGCTGATTATTGCCGTTTTGGGTTTTTACCTGAAAAGTGATGCTACTGCACTTACCGGAGTAATTTTATTCAGCCATGCCGCAATGGACAGAATGATGGGCTATGGTTTGAAATTTGAAACCGGTTTTAAGTTTACCCACTTAGGCAACATAGGTAAACCCGATTTGCAAGCGTAAAATATTCTTGTATGCCGCTAAGGCTCGAAGACGCAAAACACTTCTTCCTTTCTAACTTAGTGGCTTTGTGGCTAAAGAAAAACCCCTTTGCAATGAAACAGGCATTAAGTTTACCCACTTAGGCAAAATTGGCAAACCCGATTTGCAAGCGTAAAATATACTTGTATGCCGCTAAGGCTCGAAGACGCAAAACACTTCTTCCCTACTAACTTAGTAGCTTTATGGCTAAAGAACACTCTTTAGCAATAGAATTTTTTATGAATGGGAAGAGTACTCTTAAGGTAACCCTATTTTCCTTAAACTACTTTAAGATAATTTCTTAAAATAGTTCAATGCCTTGCTGCTAAAGGCATCCCGACCTTTGTTCCAACAAATAACAAACGATTTAGAATTATGATGGAACAATTTTTCAGCTCACAAAACAACTGGGCAGGTCTTTTATTAAGGGTTACTATTGCCGTGGTATTATTTCCGCACGGTGCACAAAAACTACTGGGATGGTTTGGCGGCTTTGGCTTCGACGGAACCATGCAGTATTTTACTCAAACTGTAAAATTGCCATACATCATCGGTTTACTGGTGATACTGATTGAGTTTTTTGCACCCATTGCTTTGGTATTGGGCGTTGGCAGTAAAATTTTGGCGGCAGTTATCGCCATCCTGTTTGTTGGCATTATGCTGACTTCGCACCTTAATTTTGGTTTTTTTATGAATTGGATGGGAAACCAAGCGGGGGAAGGATTAGAGTACTTTTTACTGGCCATAGGGGCTAGTTTAGCCCTTATGTTAAACGGAAGCGGCAAGTTTGCAATAGACAATATGATTGTTGCTGCCTTAAAATAACCTGCTTTACCTTCTACACACATAAAAAGCCCGCCGGCTTAAGCGGGCTTTTACTTTTCATAGTAAACCCAATTGCTTTTGCTCTTCTTCGGTAAACAATCGTGAGCGGATAATAAACCGCAGCCCTAAGGGTATTTCAAGTGAAAAACTGCTTCCCCTGCCTTTTACAACATCAAGGGTTAGCTGAGTATGTTTCCAATATTCGTATTGGTCGCGGCTCATGTAAAACTCACAGTCCTGCACTTCTCCCAACAACACATCACTTTCACCTGTTTTAAACTCTCCTTTCTCAAAACACATCGGTTGCGAACCATCGCAGCAACCACCGCTTTGATGAAACATCAACGAGCCGTGTAACTTCTTAAGCCTTGTTATTACTTCGTCAGCTTGGGGCGTACTGGTTACTTTTTGTATCATATTTAAACATTCATTAAAAATAAAAGGGCATTGCCCAAAGGCAACACCCTTTCCTATAAACCGCAAAAAGGGGAGATTAAAAGAAACCTAGTTTCTTTTTATCGTATGATATCAGCATGTTTTTAGTTTGGCGGTAGTGGTTCAGCATCATTTTATGCGTCTCACGTCCAAACCCTGATTTTTTATACCCGCCAAACGGTGCATGGGCAGGGTACGCATGGTAGCAATTTACCCATACACGGCCTGCTTCTATAGCACGGGGCATTTGGTAAATTTCGTGTGCATCACGGGTCCACAAACCGGCACCTAAGCCGTACAAAGTATCGTTGGCAATTTCAATCGCCTCTTCAGCTGTTTTAAAAGTAGTTACACAGGTTACGGGGCCAAAAATCTCTTCTTGAAACACGCGCATTTTATTGTGGCCTTTCAAAATAGTAGGTTGTATGTAGTACCCTTCGTTTAAGCCGTCGCCCAAGTTAGCGGCAGTACCGCCACACAGCACCTCTGCTCCTTCTTGACGACCAATATCCATGTACGAAAGTATTTTTTCATATTGGTCGTTTGATGCTTGCGCGCCCATCATTGTTTCACCGTCCAACGGATTACCCATTTTAATAGCCTTTGTGCGGGCAACCACTCGTTCCATAAACTTATCGTAAATAGATTCATGCACCAAAATCCTTGATGGGCAGGTACATACCTCGCCTTGGTTAAGGGCAAACATTACTGCACCTTCTACACACTTATCAAAAAACTCATCATCAGCATCGGCAATGCTGGGCATAAAAATATTGGGTGATTTTCCGCCCAATTCCATGGTAACTGGTATCAGGTTTTCACTGGCATACTGCATTATCAAACGTCCGGTGGTTGTTTCGCCTGTAAAGGCAACTTTAGCCACCCTGTCCGATGTTGCCAAAGGTTTGCCTGCCTCGGGGCCAAAGCCGGTAACAACATTAATAACACCGGGGGGCACAATATCTTTAATCAGTTCCATCAGCACCATAATGCCGGTGGGGGTTTGTTCAGCAGGTTTCACCACAGTAGTACAACCCGCAGCCAACGCCGGAGCTATTTTCCACGATGCCATCAGTAAAGGAAAGTTCCAGGGAATAATTTGCCCCACTACACCCAAAGGCTCTTGCAAGTTGATACTGATAGTGTTTTCATCATGTTCTGACATGGTACTTTCATCTGCCCTTATTACACCTGCAAAGTAGCGGAAGTGATCGATACACAAGGGAATATCAGCCGCACGGGTTTCGCGCAACGCTTTGCCGTTATCTACAGTTTCAACCCTTGCCAAAAGCTCAAGGTTTTTCTCCATCACGTCAGCAATGGCAAGTAATACTCTTGCGCGTTCTGCTGCCGATGTTTTGCTCCATGTTGCAAAAGCAAAATGTGCTGCATCCAATGCCTTATTTATATCTTCTTTATTACCGCGTGCTGCTTGGGTAAACACCTTACCATTGATAGGCGATACATTATCAAAATATTCACCGCTGGCGGGTACTACCCACTGACCTCCGATAAAATGATTGTACTTTTCTTTGAATGCCGGAAAAGCTAGTTTTTCGTCTTGTTGAGTAAGTTCTAATGTCTCCATAAAATGTTTTTTGGTTTATTTAAACTCAAAGGTTGTACACCCTGTAACAAAAAACTATGCTGTGAGTATCAATCAATACGCTGCCCGTATAAGGCTTGCAGTTTATAAAAATATATTCGCTAGATTAGTTGTATGAAAAGGGTACAGATAGCTGAAAACATACCGTTGCACACTGAAAAATCGCTGTACACGTTGGTAGAACACCGCTCGGCATTTACGCTGGATAAATGTGAGCTGAATGTGTTTGAAACTCACCGGGAAGCAAAAGATGTGAAGTTGGTATTTGGCGATATGGTACTTACCAGTATGCTGAAAGGTAAAAAAGTGATGCGTTTGTTTGATAAACCTGCTTTTGATTACCTGCCCGGCGAATCGGTGATTGTGCCCCCTAATGAGGTAATGCGTATTGATTTTCCCGAAGCTAATACCCTGCAACCCACCCAATGTATTGCCCTTGCTATTAACCACGAACAGATATTTGATACCCTTAATTTACTGAACGACCGTTTTCCTAAAGTGGAACGTGATGATTACTGGCACGTGGATGCCGACAGGTTTCACCTGATAAACAATAATGATTTAAGCGACAGCATACAACGCATGATACGCATCAGCGTGAACGAACACACCAAAGAAAAAGATGTGCTTGCCGGCTTAACCCTGCGCGAGCTTTTGGTGCGATTGATGCAAACACAGGCTCGCCAGTTGTTTGAAATGAATTATGTACAGATGGCCAGCCGACATCGCTTTGCGCATGTGGTACAATACATTAAAGAAAACCTTACCGGAAAAATAGATATGGATTTGCTGAGTGAGCAGGCCTGTATGAGCAGGGCTAATTTTTTCCGCAAATTCAAAGAGAATTTTGGGCAAACTCCTGCCGAATATATTTTAGAACAACGCATAAAGCTATCTAAAGAGTTGCTGAAAAGCCCTAAATACCAAGTAACGCAAGTGTGTTTTCTGGTAGGCTTTAACAACTTAAACCACTTTATCCGTTGCTTCAAACAATACGAAGGCACAACCCCTAAGCAATACAAAGACAGCTTTAGAAACTATGCCTGATAACACTCTCAACAGGCTACTCTTGTTAACTTTTCTGCATAATTCACACACTTTCTTGGCCTAATAAAAATAATGGCTATTTTCGCCACCAACAGAACATTGAAAGTATATGAGCTACGAGAATATAATTGCCCAAAAAAACAATGGTATTTTTACCATTACCATCAACCGCGAAACCAAGCTAAACGCACTGAACGTGAAAACCTTGCAAGAAATTCGCGAGGCCGTTCTATCCATACAAGAGGATAAAGAAGTGTATGGTATAATACTTACCGGTGCCGGTACTAAGGCTTTTGCTGCCGGTGCTGATATTGCTGAGTTTGCCAATTTTACCATTGCACAAGGAACTGAAATGAGTGCTGCCGGTCATGCGGTGATGAACACCCTTGAGCAATCTAAAAAACCTGTAATTGCTGCCGTAAACGGTTTTGCATTGGGCGGTGGTTGCGAGTTGGCAATGGCCTGCCACATGCGCGTAGCCAGTGATAATGCCCGTTTTGGCCAACCTGAAGTAAATTTGGGTTTGGTACCGGGCTATGCGGGTACACAGCGTTTGGTACAATTAATAGGTAAGGGCAAAGCGATTGAATTGCTTACTACAGGCGATGCCATTAATGCCCACGAAGCTAAATCATTAGGATTGGTGAACCACGTGGTAGAACAAGCCGAATTGATTATTAAGTGTAACGAGATTATTGATAAGATTAAAACCAAAGCCCCATTAGCTATTGAAAGCGTAATACGCTTGGTAAATGCTAATTTGGATAAGAAAGAAGACGGGTTTGCCAATGAAATCACTGATTTTGGTAACTTCTTCGGTACTAAAGACTTTAAAGAAGGTGTAGATGCGTTTTTAAATAAGCGCAAAGCCACCTTTACCGGCGAATAATAGTTGTATCCGCCTAAATAAAAACGGTCAGATTGATAATCAATCTGACCGTTTTCTTTTGCTATCCGCCTATTATATTATAGGTACTTCTCGCCTAATTTCAGTTTAATGTTGGTTACTATTTGTTTCACCTCTTGCTCACGGTTTTTGTCACAAATCAGCAACACCTTATCGGTATCTACGATAATCTTATCTTCCAAACCGTTTATTACAATCAACTTACCTTTAGGTACATCAATCATACAGTTGCGGGTATCGTACAACTCAGCAGTGCTTGCGTTGATAGCATTTCCGTTCTCGTCTTTATCGTGTACTTCAAACAACGATGACCATGTGCCTAAGTCGCTCCATCCAAAATCACAAGGTATCACATACACATTATCGGCCTTCTCCAACACCCCGTAATCAATAGAAATACTGTTACTCAGCGGGTACACCCTCACTATTGCATCCGTTTCAGCTGGCGTGTTCAATTCAGCTTCAATGCTCTCAAAGTTAGCGCTCAACTCTGGTAAGAACTTATCAAACGAGTTAACTATCGCTCCTATCGACCATATAAATATCCCTGCATTCCACAAAAATTCGCCGCTTTCAACAAACTTCTGTGCCAGCTCGTAATTAGGTTTTTCGGTAAAGGTCTTCACCTTGTGCACGTCGTTCTCATTACCACCCTCCAAAAACTGTATGTAACCGTAACCGGTATCAGGGCGTGTGGGTTTAATACCTAACGACACCAACGCGTCGTTATTTGCTGAGAACTCAAGCGCAGTAGTAATGTCATCCAAAAACTGCTGTTCATTCAAAATAAGGTGGTCGCTCGGAGCTACCACGCAGCAGGCATTAGGGTTAATCTTACGTATCTTGTACGTTGCGTAAGCAATACAAGGAGCCGTGTTTTTTGCCGATGGTTCGCCCAATATGTTGTTATGGGGCAATTGGGGTAAGTGCTCCTTAACCAAATCTATATACATTTGGTTGGTTACCACAAAAATACGTTCAGCGGGCACCAGTTTGTTAAAGCGTTCAAAAGTTTGGGTAATCAGTGATTTTCCGGTACCCAAAATATCCAGAAACTGCTTGGGGTGTGAGGTTTTGCTCAATGGCCAAAACCTGCTGCCTATTCCACCCGCCATTATCACCACATAATATTCGTTAGCCATTCAATTAATTTTTTCTTAACTTTGCTTGTTTTAAAAAAATAGACCCCTATTCGAGTAAAATTTCTACCTATTTTTTATTAGATTTTATTAACTTACAGCTTTAAGCCGGACGCAAAGAAATTAAAATCCGGCGTGAAAATAAAGCATTGTAAGCAAATTAAGTTGTACTTAATTATACTGAGATGGTAGAGAGTTCTGTTAATCTTAAAGATTCACTAAAAGAGTTTTTTGGTTTTAATACATTTAAAGGTAACCAAGAACAGATTATTGACACCGTGATTCACGGTGATGATGTGTTTGTTATAATGCCCACAGGAGCCGGTAAATCACTATGTTACCAGCTGCCTGCACTTATAAAGCCGGGGACGGCCATTGTTATTTCTCCCCTTATCGCCTTGATGAAAAATCAGGTGGATGCCATACGGGGATTTGGCAGTACCGATGCTGTTGCACATTTTTTAAACTCGTCGCTTTCTAAAGGCGAAATAATGCGGGTGAAGGATGATATTACAGAGGGTAAAACCAAATTGCTGTACATAGCCCCCGAAACACTTAAAAAAGAAGAAACCCTTGATTTCTTAAAAAGCATCAACATATCGTTTGTAGCTGTTGACGAGGCACACTGTATTTCAGAATGGGGACATGATTTCCGACCTGAGTACCGTCGTATCAAAACAATGGTGAAGGACTTGGGCGATATCCCGATGATGGCGCTTACTGCCACTGCAACCCCAAAAGTACAGGCCGATATTCAGAAAAACCTGAATATGGGCGATGCTACGGTGTTCAAATCGTCGTTTAACCGTACCAACCTTTACTACGAAGTACGCAACAAGGATAAAAAAGACAAGGTTTACAAAGAGATTGTAGCCTACATAAAACAACGTCAAGGCAAGAGCGGAATTATTTATTGCCTTAGCCGCAAAAAAGTAGAAGAGATTGCCGAGATGCTGAAAGTAAACGGCGTTAAAGCTCTCCCCTACCATGCCGGTTTGGATGCAAAAACACGTGCCCTGCATCAAGATATGTTTTTGATGGAAGAGGCCGACGTAATTGTTGCTACCATTGCTTTTGGGATGGGTATTGATAAGCCCGATGTTCGTTTTGTTATTCACTACGATGTACCCAAGAGCCTTGAAGGATATTATCAGGAAACCGGCCGTGCCGGACGTGACGGTCTTGAAGGTGAGTGTATTTTGTTTTACAACCCCAGCGATATTGAAAAGCTGGAGAAGTTTATGAAAGATAAGCCTGTGGCCGAACGTGAGATTGGTGCACAGTTGTTGTTTGAAACTTCATCGTATGCTGAATCATCGCAATGCCGCCGCAAAATGTTGCTACACTATTTTGGTGAGCATTTTGACGATGCAGATTGTGGAAAAATGTGCGATAACTGCCGTCACCCCAAAGAAAAACTGGACGTGACTGCCGAAATGGTGAAAGCCCTTAAAACCATTGACGGCTTGGACGGTAAATTCAACCTTAAGCACATTGCAAACGTATTGCAAGGCATAAAAGCACAAGAAGTAACCGATTACGAACACCACAAAAGCGAGTTTTTTGGTATTGGTAAGGATAAAGACGATAAGTTTTGGAAGGCCATTGTTAGACTTGGCTTGCTAAACAGCTTTATTGATAAAGACATTGAAAACTACGGCTTGCTAAGCGTAAGCGATGCAGGCAAAGAATATTTAGGCGCCCCACACCCTGTGGAAATGGCGCTTGATAACAGCTATGATAAGATAACTGAGGAAGACTTTGAAAGTGTGGCAGTGGAAAACATTTTTGACAAAACACTGTACGCCATGCTGAAGGATCTTACCAAGAAAATTGGTAAGCAAAAAGGCCTTCCGCCTTATGTTATCTTCCAAGACCCTTCATTAGAAGACATGGCCTCTAAATACCCCATTGCAATGGAAGAAATGGAAACCATTGTAGGGGTAGGAAAAAACAAGGCTATGAAGTTTGGTAAGCCATTTATTGAAATGATTGCCAAGTATGTGGAGGAAAACGAAATTGAACGTCCGCAGGATATTGTAATCCGTACCGTACCCAATAAATCGGGCAAAAAAGTACAGATTATCCAAAACATTGATAAAAAAGTAAGTTTGGATGATATCAGCCGTTCAAATGGTATCAGCATGGCTGATTTGATTAAAGAGCTTGAAAACATTGTGGATTCAGGCACCAAAATCAACATTAAGTATTACATCAACGACCATCTGGACGAGGAAAGACAGGACGAGATTTTTGATTACTTCAAATCTTCAGACGAAGATTCACTTCAAAAGGCCTACGATGAGTTTGACGGTGAGTATTCACTAGAAGAACTGCAGCTGATGCGTATCCAGTTCATATCTGAAATGGCTAATTAACAGGCAGTTTCAGAAAACTTTGCAGAAAATGCAAAAAAAGTGTTGACATGAAAAAGTCTTTTGCTAATTTTGCATCCCCAATTGACCGATGGTGTAACTGGCAACACGCCTGATTTTGGTTCAGGAGAGTCCAGGTTCGAAACCTGGTCGGTCAACAAAAGCACCTCCAACGAGGTGCTTTTTTTATGTTTAAAACCTTCAATTGCTAATAATTTATTAACACTCCCACGTAGCAAAAAGGCTTTTAATTATTTTTGCGCCAATGAATTCTGCCGTAAACAACCGCAACCCTGTAAAACTATTTTCCGGTACAGCTTCGCACTACTTTGCCCAAAAAATCTCTGACCACTATGGACAAGAATTGGGAGACGTTACATTACAACGTTTTAGCGATGGCGAAATGCAACCCAACTTTAACGAATCGGTAAGGGGCTGCGATGTGTTTTTAATCCAGTCTACCTTTGCTCCCAGCGACAACCTTATGGAGTTGCTGCTAATGGTAGATGCGGCCAAACGTGCATCGGCCCACTACATTATCGCTGTTATCCCTTACTTTGGTCTTGCCCGCCAAGACAGAAAAGATAAGCCACGTGTGGCTATCGGCTCTAAAATGGTGGCTGATTTATTAGAAGCTGTTGGGGTACGCCGTGTAATGACTATGGATTTGCACGCTCCACAGATTCAAGGTTTCTTTGATATACCGGTTGACCACTTGGATGCTTCGGTAATCTACATACCTTATATACAAAGCCTGAACTTACCTAAACTTACCATTGCTGCTCCTGATATGGGTGGTACGGCTCGTGCCCGATACTTTGCCAAAATATTGGGCTGCGACCTTGTGGTATGTGATAAAGAACGTAAACGTGCCAACGAAGTTGCCGGTATGACGGTGATTGGTGACGTTACTGATGCTGATGTTATTATTATTGACGACCTTGTAGATACAGGTAATACCTTGTGCAAGGCTGCCAAAATGATGAAAGAAAAAGGCGCACGCAGTGTACGTGCTATGTGTACGCACCCTGTGCTTTCAGGCAATGCATACGATAATATCGAAAACTCGGTATTGGATGAGTTGGTAGTATGCGATACTATACCTCTAAACCACGAGAAAACTACTACCAAAATTGTGCAACTGTCTGCCGCTCCATTGTTTGCTGAGGCTATCCGCAACATAAATGAGCATGGCTCAATCAGTTCTCTATTTAAAATTGGAAATTCAATCCAATCTTCATTACCTTTGCAACCCTGATTTTAAACGCCTTGTAATTAATATGATAAAAAACCTGCCGTGCTAAGGCGTTGCATGGGGGTTTTTGACAGTAATTAATTCATTAAAAAAATGAAAACTATTAGACTAATCGGCGAAGCCCGCAAAGATTTGGGTACAACCGCCACCCGCCGCCTTAGGGAAGAAGGTAAAGTTCCTTGTGTATTGTATGGTGCAAACACTCACGTATCATTTGCAGTGTACAGCGGCGATTTCAAAAACCTTGTGTATACACCAAACACTTATTTGGTTCAAATAGATGTTGACGGAACTAAATACAAGTCAATCTTGCAAGCTATCCAGTTTCACCCTGTAAACGACGAGATTACTCACGTTGACTTTTTGCAGGTGTCTGACAATAAACCCGTATCACTAAACATTCCTGTAAAAATCTCAGGGAACTCTCCTGGTGTACGTGCCGGTGGTAAATTGCTGGTTAAAAACAAAAAACTACGCGTAAAAGGTCTTATTGCCAACATTCCTGATAGCATCGAAATCAATATCGACAACCTTGAATTGGGTAAATCAATCAAAGTATCAGAAATTAATGTAAGCAACCTTGAGTTGTTGGATGCTCCTGCAAACGCAGTTGTGAGTGTATTGACTACACGTGCAACAAAACAAGCTGACGCTGACGCATCTAAAAAGTAATTTCTTTTAGTCGGTTTACCATCATAGTAAACTTATCAGAAAGCTCCCAGAACATATCCGGGAGCTTTTCTTTTTCTGTAAGGTCTTTGCTAATTTCTTCTATTTCAGAGCATATTGCATGCGCCCATTCTGCCCCCATAATTGCATAAGAAGATTTCATTTTATGGGCAGCCGATTTCGCCTTATCGTAATCCTCCCAATCAAGTGCATCTTTCAATGCTTGCATATCATCGGGTACGGTATTCAAAAAAATTGTTATAAATCTTTTTAGCGACTCATCATTCTTACCCACCTGCTCATACAGCGTGGTCAAATCATAAAAATCGCTCTTTAGTTCAGGCATGTATCTGCAATTTAGTTATCAAAATATAATTATTATTCAGTTTCCAATCAAAGTAATAATTATTTCCTGTTCAGCATTGATAGTTCATCCGTTACTATTTTATACCGCGTTTATCTAATTCCAAACGATAACGGGCTGCATTTAAGTTGTGCTGGGTAAGGTTATCTGTAAAATTATGATAGCCGCTCAAATCTTCTTTGGCACACATATAAATATAGTTATGGTTTGCTGGGGTAAGCACTGCCTGTATAGCCTGCTGCGAGGGTAATGCCAGCGGACCGGGGGGCAATCCTTTGTAAATATAGGTATTGTATGGCGATTGTATTTGTGTGTGGTAATTATACACCCGTTGCAAACCGCTGTTGCGTGCTGCATACTTTACCGTAGGGTCGGCTTGCAGCAACATATCCTTCTTCAATCGGTTCAGGTACAACCCGGCAACAATTCCCATCTCATCGGTTTTATTGGTTTCACCATCCACTATAGAGGCCAATATGCCTGCTTGCAAAGGGGTTAATCCTTGCGCTGCAGCCTGCTGTTTACGTTTATCATTCCAAAACTTATCGTGTTCCTTCTTTAACCGTTGAAACACGGCTTTGGCATCCGTATTCCAATAAAAGTTATACGTATTTGGTACAAACAGGCACAACACGGTTTGCGGTGTAAAACCAAACTGCGCCAGGTAAGTACTGTCTTCAAGCATATTGATAAACTCAATACTATCAGCCTCCAAATTTGCCCCCACAATAGATGCCACTTGTCGTGTGGTTATCATGGCGTTTATCACCAACTTCACCTCCTCTTGCTTGCCCGCGCGTAGCTTTCGTATCACATCTATGTAAGTCTCTCCCTTTATAATTTTATACTTACCTGCTTTTACTTTGCTGGGGTATTTTGCTTGCTGTGCTAAAAAGTCAAACACTTCCTCACTCTCTATCCAACCGTTACGGGTCAGCGTTTGCAATACATCTTCATACGTATCACCTGTTTTAATAATCAGCCACTCGGTATCGGCCTGCACCTTCATGCGTGCACCAATTAACTTACTGTAAAAAAATCCGCCTGCGGCGGCCAACACTACAACACAAACTGCAAGTACTAACCAAAACTTGCGGCGTTTATAAAAAGGGGTATTAGACACTACTTTTACTAATAAAACGGCAAATATAAATAACGGCTTTACCCGTGCGGTATTTTTTCAGTCGTTAAATTATTTATACTGATAGATTTTGCTGTGGCAAGGTTGCCCGCAAAAAGGTAGCTTTGCCAAAACACATTAAAACGGTTACCTTTTTGAATATAGCACTGATTGGATATGGTAAAATGGGCAAAGCTATTGAGCAAGAAGCCCTATTGCGCGGCCACCGCATTGTTTTGGCGATGGATTTGATAAACAAAGACCTTACGTCGGATGCACTGAAAGCTGCTGATATTGCCATTGAGTTTACCCAACCCGAGGCTGCGGTAGATAATATTTTTAAATGTTTTGAAGCAGGTGTACCTGTGGTAGTAGGTACTACCGGTTGGTATGACCGATACGAAGAAGTGAAACAACACTGCGCCGATACCAACGGTACATTGTTTACTGCTACCAATTTTAGCATCGGGGTGAACATTATGTTTGCCGTAAATCGCTATTTGGCTAAAATTATGGCCGGCCAACCTTCGTACAGAGCTTCGATGGTAGAGACTCACCACACACAAAAGCTGGATGCGCCCAGCGGTACGGCTATCAGCCTTGCCGAACAGGTGATAAAAGCACACGACGGCTATGACGGCTGGGGACTTGTAGGTCGCGACTCTATCGAAAAAGGAGTGTTGCCGATTACTGCTCACCGTAAGGACGACGTGCCCGGTATACACGATGTAATTTATACCAACGAGATTGACGAAATAAGCATTCGCCACAGTGCATATAGCCGCAAAGGTTTTGCACAAGGTGCCGTGATTGCTGCCGAATGGACCGCCGATAAAAAAGGCGTGTATACTATGGACGATATGTTGAAGTTTTAACCCATAAACGCATTGTTTACTAAATGACCGGATTCATCATTTTTATCATACTTGTATTTATCTCACACCAAGTGGGATTGTGGATGATTTTCAAAAAGGCTGAACAAAACCCTGTTCTGTCGCTCATTCCTGTATACAACTATTACATACTTATAAAAATATCCAACCGCCCTTGGTGGTGGGTATTGCTTTTGTTTGTGCCCATTGTACAGTTTGTTACCAATTACAACATACGTACCGATACGATAAAAAACTATGGCCGCCAATCGTTTTTAGACGAGGTGCTGGGTGTTATGTTTTTCTCGTTTTATCTGGTGTATTTAGGTCGCAACAAAAACATAAAATACATAGGCCCTTGCAATACCGAAGAGTTTAAAGCCAAATACCCCGTGCGCAAAACTACTCCGCGCGATTGGGGCGAAGCGTTGTTTTTTGCAGCAGTAGTAGCCACCCAAGTACGTGCTACTTACATTGAGGCTTATACCATTCCTACGGCCTCTATGGAGCGCAGTTTATTGATTGGTGATTTCTTGTTTGTGAGCAAAGTTCATTACGGCGTGCGCATACCTATGACACCCGTTGCGTTTCCGTTTGCACACCATACCATGCCTCTTATCGGTGGCAAAGCATACGTTGATTTTATAAAATTCCCCTACCTGCGCCTTCCGGCATTGGAGAAGATTGAAAACAACGACATTGTGGTGTTTAACTTCCCCGAAGGCGACACTGTATTTGTAAAGGCACAAGAACAAAGCTATTACAAGGTTATCCGTGATAACTACGTAGCATACCTTAATGCACACCCCGAAGAAAAATTTGAAGGGTTTAGCGGTGCTAAGTTTGAAGCTTTTAAAGCTGATTTGGTTTCTCGTAATGATTATGTAGTGCGCCCATTGGATAAAATGGACAACTACATTAAGCGTTGTGTGGCCATTGGCGGCGACAGCATACAGGTAATTGGCGGTAAAGTGTTTATTAACGGCAAGCCCTTGCCAGAAGCCAAAAAACTTGCACACAGCTACGAAGTAGCCTTTAAAAATAAAGCCCCTAAGAAAGACATTTCAGAACTGGGTATATCGGTAGATGTTACCAACTACCAAGGCAACCGCATGAGCCTTACTTACGATGCCCTTGCCCAATTGAAACAAAAAGGGATTATTGATAGTGCCCGCCAGTACATGGATGTTGCAGGTAATTGGGATGCAACGGCATTCCCAGCTCATGATTTGTATCGCTGGAATAAAGATTTCTTTGGCCCGCTATGGGTACCCAAAGCCGGAGCCACCATTACCCTTACTAAAGAAAACTACCCCTTGTATGAGCGTGTGATACGCGTGTATGAACACAACGAGGAGTTTACTATACAAGGCGATAAGTTTATACTGAACGGACAGCCCGTAACCACTTATACCTTTAAGCAGGATTACTACTTTATGATGGGGGATAACCGCGATAACTCTCTCGACTCGCGTTTCTGGGGATTTGTACCCCACGACCATGTTGTAGGTAAGCCCGTATTTATTTGGCTTTCGTTGGATTACGAACAAAAAAGCCTGTTGGATAAAATACGCTGGAACCGCCTGTTCAGGGTAATTAGTTTTGATTAATCTATTAACACTTATACTTACTAAGGCACAAAGAGTTACCCTACTTTTTGTGCCTTAGTTTTTTTTATAACAACCTATATTTTACAACAAAAAATAAATCGTGCCGGTAGCGCAATTTCTTAGCTGCTTTTGTAGTTTTGATATATAAACAACAGCGTATGATTTAAAGTTTACAATGCAACGTTTGACCGACTAATGGCGTTTACTATAATACAGAGGGGGAGTTTGGCACTGCTTTTGGCTATTATTTACCAAACGGGTGCTAAAGGTATTGAGAATAAAACAGTAACGTTTGATTTTTACGGCCACCCTGTAAGCATAAGTTACGATACCACTTTAAATACGATACGATATGAAAGCGCTGTTGAACAATTTATTAAAAGGTTTGATGAAGAGGTCATTAACCCGCACCATGTACCTTTAATTAAAGAGGTACAAAAAACCGCCACCTATTTTGGTTTGGACGATGTGGGCAAAACATTATTGATTACTGCCTTTACTGAGAAGGCTTTTGCCCACCGGCCCCAAAACTACCGAACTCTTGTAAAATGGTACATCTTGTACCACGATAGCATGGATGTGATGCTATGCTACGATGCAAAAAACATTACTTTATACGGCAGCATGGATGCCAAGCCCTACGGTACAGGCTACATAATGAAGGGCGGTAAAATATACACCGACCTTAGTTTTGCACGCACTCCCTACCCTACTGCGGGCAAAGTATTTGAATACAAACCAAAAACTCCACGTAACTTTACTTTACAGGACTTTAAACTGAATAAGCACGCCTATCCCAAGTTGAATGCCCTTACTCAGAAAAAGGCTCATGCTTTTGAGTTTGCCGGCAAAAAGTTCAGCTATACGTACACACTCAACAAATCACTGATACTGTATCTGAAAGACTTGCCCATTGTTGAACTGGGCAGTATTTATGTAAACTACGGTTTTTCTGAAGCGTTAAAAAACACGCTCATAAAAGAACTGCGCTCTACCATTGATAGCATGGGCAAACGGGAGGCATTGGGCTTTCTGTTGAAGTTTGTACAGGAAATACCCTACAAAACCGACGAAGAAGCTTGGGGCTATGAACGCTACGCTTATAGCGAAGAAGTACTGTACAATGATTTTGCCGATTGTGAAGACAAGGTGGTGCTGTATGCCGCCCTTGTAAAAGAAATGCTGGGAGTGCAAAGCGTGGCTCTGGTGTATGAAAACGATGAACACGTGGCCATTGCATTAAAGCTGCCCGAAGAAACGGCCAATTATTCGTTCATGTACAAAAACAACCGGTATGTAACTGCCGAACCCAGTGGCGAAGGCTTTGAACTGGGCAAATTGGGCATGGATGTAAAAACCGTTAGTCTTGTGGTTGAACTGTATTAAGAACTTTTCATCCTAAACACTAACCACTAATCACCCTCCGCTTACTTCAACTCCTCAAAATAGCCCGTCTGTCGGTTTTTGCGAACGTTGTCCCAATTAAAATAACGGCCGTTCATGGCTATATAAACCCCGTATGGCAATGCTTGCGCAAAAGCAAGGGCACTACCCAAATTAAACAATCCGTCACTGCTGCCAAACTGTATCGGTATCATAGCACCTGTAAGTACTATCGTTTTATCTTTTATCCCGCCGTTTGCAAGTACCTTAGCGGTTTCAACCATTGTATCCGTTCCGTGGTTAATAACGATATTTTGCTCTTCGCAACGCAGGCAACTGTCCAAAATTATTTTACGGTCAGTTTCCGTCATTTCAAGACTATCAATCATCATCAGCGTACGTATGCTAATGTCTAAACGGCTGCGTCCTTTCTCAAGCAGTTCAGGAATGTGAGTGTCTTTAAAATGTAGTTGTCCGGTTAACTCATTATATTCTTTGTCAAAAGTTCCACCTGTTACAAATAGTCGTATTCCCATTATCTATTAACTGTTGTCTAAAGTTGTACGTTTAAGCAGCAATATTAATCAAACAAATTACTTTTTTGGTCCTTTGGGTTGCAGGGGACGTATTTCGTAATTCACCGTGTGGTAATTATCAGGGGTTTCTAAAATTTGCTTGATGGCGTTTCCCACATCTTCGGGCATCAGCATATAATCGTGGGGCTGTATTCCGGGGCTGTTTCTAAAGAACTCTGTCTTCACCGAACCGGGATATACACAGGTAACTTTCACCCTAAAATCGCGCACCTCTTTGTACAAAGCCTCACTAAGTCCCCTAACGGCAAACTTAGTACTGCTGTATGCAGCTACTTGCGGGTAGCCCTCAAGTCCGGCCACCGAAGCAATGTTTATAATATGGCCGTACTCCTGCCCTTTCATAATCGGCAATACCATTTTGCAGCAGTAAAACGTACCGCTCACATTAGTATCGTACATGGTATGCCATTCTTCAAGAGTGGTATCTTCCAAATACCCAAAATAGCCCAAGCCAGCATTGTTTACCAGTATATGCACCGCATTACCAAAGTGTTCTTGTACCTTTTCTACCGATGTTTTCACCTCTTCAAAATTTCTTACATCAGTTTTAATAAAAAGAAAATCAGGATGTTCATAATCGGGCGTAGTCATCCCAAAACCTGCCACACGGCAACCGTTTGCCAATAATTGTTGTACCACGGCTTTGCCTATCCCTTTGCTAACTCCTGTAACAATTGCTGTTTTTCCTTTTAATTCCATGGTGCAAAGGTAAACTATTAGAAAAACAAGGGTAGCCTATGTGCAAAACAGGTATAAGTTGGGGGCTCAAAACCTGTTTTTGCCAAACTAAAAATAGGGTACACATTAGGCAGCATATAGGTTTAAAGAATGTTGTGTGTTAAAAATTTACAAGCATGCTAAAGAACCAATAACTGTTTGTACCTTTGCACCATCCACTTATTCTGCTATTTTCTAACCAATCTGATCGGACCAAATGGATATCTAAAATAATTAATACTCTATGGCGAGATCAAAAGAAACACAAGGCAAAAAAGAAAACGACAAAAAGAAGCAGAAAAAAAGGAAAGAGAAAGAGGAGAAAAGAGAAGAGCGCAAAGCCAATTACAAAAAAGGCAAAAGCCTTGAAGAGATGATGGCTTATGTGGATGAAAACGGGAACATATCTAATACTCCGCCCGACCCCAAGAAAATGCGTGAAATACGCACCGAAGACATTGTAACCGGAGCCGCACACCGCGAGCCCGAAGATGCAGCTGATGCAATAAGAACAGGTACCGTTACCTTTTTTAATGACTCAAAAGGGTATGGTTTTATAAAAGATGCCAAAACAGGTGAAACTGTTTTTGTTCACGCAAACGGTTTAATTAAGCCTGTAAAAGAAAATAATAAAGTTACTTTTATTGCTGAAAAAGGACCCCGCGGGCTTACTGCCACTAATGTTACTATTATCGGGTAATTCGTGTTCGACTGAACACGAATCCCGTGTAAGTCATTCTTTTTCAGAAAAATGATATTTTACTCAGATAAAGCATTACCTTTGTATTACTTTCTTAAGGAAGATTGTATCTCAATCTGTTTGTACCCCCTTCTACAATCCGAATAATTTTACACTTTTCTTTAACACAGGCCGTGAATGGCTAAGTTATATTCACATATACCTGCTGATAAGTATGAAGAAATATTATATAAATAGTTAATGACATTTTCAAAGTTACAACTCAGTGCGAAGTTAACCGACGTACTTGACGAACTGGGTTACACAACCCCCACTCCTATCCAAAGCAAAGCTATCCCTCATATATTAGACGGAAAAGATATTTTTGGATGTGCCCAAACAGGCACAGGAAAAACAGCAGCCTTTGCATTACCCATTATACAAATGCTGGATGCCGAAAAAATACCGGGCACAGCAGCCACTGTTAAAGCTCTTATTTTAGCCCCTACCCGCGAACTTGCATTGCAAATAAGCGAAAACATAGACTCATACAGCAAAAACACAGTACTTAAACATACCGTAATTTTTGGAGGCGTATCACAATACCACCAAGCAAAAGAAGTGCGCAACGGGGTTGATATTTTAATTGCCACCCCCGGCAGGTTGCTTGATTTGGTGCAACAAAGCATTGTGAAACTATCGCAAGTGAAATACCTTGTGTTTGATGAAGCCGACCGTATGCTGGATATGGGCTTTATACACGATATCAAAAAGATTATCGCTAAACTGCCTTTCAAGCGTCAAACCGTTTTCTTTTCGGCCACGGCCTCTAAAGAGATAATGACCTTGTCTGAAACGATACTTCGTAACCCCATAAAGGTTGAGGTTAGTCCCGTATCATCTACTACCGAATTGGTTGAACAATCAGTATATTATGTAAGCAAAGACGATAAGAAATTGCTGCTAAAACACCTGATTGTTGGCAATGCCATTGAGCATGCCCTTGTTTTTACACGTACTAAACACGGTGCCGACAAGGTGGTAAGGGAACTGAAACGCGACGGTATTGCAGCAATGGCAATACATGGTAACAAATCTCAAAACGAGCGTGTAAAAGCACTAAAGCAGTTTAAAGACAAAACCATCAGCGTATTGGTAGCAACGGATGTAGCATCGCGCGGTATTGATGTTGAAAAACTAAGCCACGTAATCAATTACGATATTCCCAACGAAGCCGAATCATACGTACACCGCATCGGTCGTACAGGCAGGGCGGGCGAAAATGGTATAGCCATGTCGTTTTGCGCTGCTGATGAAATGGACTTCCTACGCGATATACAAAAACTGATTAAGAAAACTGTTGACGTAATTGAGGATCATCCCTACGCACAAACATTTGCAGTAGCTGCACCGCCCAAAAGCATACAACAGCAACAACGCAATCACAAAGCCGCTTATGCAAGAAGCCGCCGTAACAACAACCGTTCAAGGGCGTACAGCGCGTAAGCTATTAAATTCTAAAACCCAATTTTAAATAACACAATCAAATAAATTTTATGGAAAAAGGTACAGTTAAATTTTTTAACGAATCTAAAGGTTTCGGTTTCATCAAAAGGGACAACGGCGGTGCCGACATTTTTGTTCACATCTCTGAATGCAAAGATGAGTTGAGAGAAGATGACACCGTTGAGTTCGAAGTAAAAGAATCGAACAGGGGCCTTAATGCCGCCAACGTAAGAAGGGCGTAATCGAAGAAACAACCGATTGGAAAGGCCGGATATATTGAAAACCGGCCTTTTTTTTATTTTTAGGGCTTTACCGCACTTATCATACGTTGCCTGCCTTGCATATCTGCATATACTTCAACAGGCACAAAGCCTTTCTTTTCAAGCATTTGCTTGGTTTCAACACCAAATTGCTCGTTAATTTCAAAATACAACTTACCGCCTGCATTTAAGTTTACTAACGCAAAATCAGCAATGGTACTGTAATACCTCAACGGGTCGGCATCAGGCACAAAAAGAGCCTCAGCCGGTTCAAACGCCAGCACATTGGGCTGCATTTCTGCCTTTTCACTTTCAGTTACATAAGGCGGGTTTGATACAATGGTATCAAAACTCCCCAGCTCATCCCACCAAGCAGTATCAAAAATATCGCGCAGCAAAAACTTATTCTCTTTATCGCGTTGCAGCAAACTCAAAGCATTTTGCCTTGCCAGTCGCACAGCAGTTTCTGAAGCATCAATAGCATATACCTCAGCCGCAGGTAAACTGTGTTTCAGTGTAATAGCTATACACCCGCTACCCGTTCCAATATCAAGCATACGAGGGGCGGCTGCCGTATTTTGTTTCACAATCAACTCTACCAACTCTTCGGTTTCCCGTCGGGGTATCAATACCCCCGGATGAACCACCAAACGCAGGCCGTAAAAGTAGGCTACCCCCAAAATATACTGCACGGGCTCGTGGGTAAGCAAGCGTTGCAACACAAGGTCTATCGCTTCGGCTTCAATGGGTTTTAGTATTTCATCTTTGTTCATGCGTAATTGCACAGGGCTAAGTTTCAGCACCTCGGTAAATACGTATTGCACAATACTGTCGGCCTCGTTTTTGGGGTAGATATTTTGCAACACCAGCGAGCATTGCTGCTGCTTTGCAAAAAGTGTGATATTGTTGGCTAAAGTAAGAATAGTATGTTGTTATTAAGGCCTGTTATTGGCCTGTGAATGCCTATTTTTGTTGCAATTTTAACACCAAAATACGGCCTTTTTTAAATTAATACACTTGACCACTGACGAATTATACATGGAACGCTGCCTGCAACTTGCCCAATTAGGGGCAGGACGGGTGAGTACCAACCCTTTGGTAGGCTGTGTTGTAGTGCACAATGGTGTTATTGTGGGCGAAGGCTACCACCACGCATACGGCCAAGCCCATGCCGAAGTGAATGCAATAAACGCGGTAGCTGATAAAAGCCTCCTACCGCAAAGCACATTATATGTAACGTTGGAGCCTTGTGCCCATTACGGAAAAACACCGCCCTGTGCTGATTTGATAACAAAACACCAATTAAAACGGGTGGTAATAGGTACTACCGATACTTTTAGTTTGGTAGCCGGTAAAGGGATTGAAAAACTTAAAAATGCGGGCATTGAGGTAACGGTAGGAGTACTTGAAGAGGAATGCCGCTATCAAAACCGCCGTTTCTTTTGTTTTAATGAAAAAAAGCGTCCCTATGTATTGCTGAAATGGGCACAAACTGCCGATGGTTTTATAGGCCGCTTGCCCAATGAAAACGACTTGGACAAAGGGATTAGCAATGCCGAAACCAATATTTGGGTGCACCGCTTACGTACCGAAGAAGACGCCATTTTGGTTGGAAAAAATACAGCCTTGCTGGACAATCCTTCGCTTACAGCAAGGCTTTGGCAAGGAAAAAACCCGACAAGGGTATTAATTGACCGTAAGTTGGAAGTCCCTAAAACGTTCAACATTTTTAAAGATGATGCACGGGTAATTGTTTTTAATGAAACAATCGAGCAAGAAGACGGGCACATACATTATTGCAAAACTGATTTTGAACAACCGCTTATACCGGAGGTTTTAGAGGGGCTTAACAAACACAATATTCAATCGGTATTGGTGGAGGGTGGCGCAGCCACATTACAGCAGTTTATTGATGTCCGACTTTGGGATGAAGCCTTAGTGATTACTTCGGATAAAACTTGGGGTCACGGAATTGAGGCTCCCCACATAAACGGCTCTGTGTTTACTACCCAAACGTTAGGTAGTGATACAATTACTCAGCTACTTCCAACCGAATAAACGCCATCGTAGTTTCGTACGCTGTACCCGTGTGGTAAGTAACTGTATCACGGTTTCTTTTTTTAACTTTAACAGGTTTTGAAAATAGAGGGGCATTGAGTACAAACGTATGAAACTCCCCATTCTCCCCACACTTATCTACTCCTTCGGGCAACGAAGCTATCAACGCATCATCATAAAAATTTCCCGTAAGGTTTGCTGCTAAATGTTTTAAGTTTACGGAAGCGATGATGGTTTCAATCCCGCTATCAATAATCTCATTACAAAGTATGTGCGTAGGTTTGCCCCACAAAGGGAAAACACAAGCGATACCGTATTGTTGGTGTATGGTTTGATGATACGCTTTTAACTCTTCTAAAAATATATCACCGAAAATGGCATGGGTAAAGCCTTCGACAACTAATTGCTGTAGCACCGCTCCCATCGTTTCTTCATACACCGTATTGGGAGCAAAGGGGGGCAGTTCAATTATTTTAACTGGAATATTTAGCGCTTTTGCCTGCTCCTGAATAAGCGAAGCAGGTATTTCATGGGCGGCTACGCTTCCTTCAGGTGAAGTCCGGCACAGCAGTAATTGGGGCACTATACCGTATTGTTGCACAAAAACGTGCAGAGCCATTGTAGCATCTTTGCCTCCGCTCCAATAAATAAATGCCTTCATTAACATTTATTGTTTTTACACCCGTTACTGTTTTTGCAGGCAGGCAATAAACATACCATCGGCTTGGTGTTGCCAACCTTCTATTAGTTGTTGTGATACGGTCTTTAATCCCAATCCCTCAAAATACGGTAATTGGTTTTCGTTTTCAGCCGCAAATACCGAACAGGTGATGTAGAACAACCTTCCCCCTTTTTTCAAGTACGGGGCTGCATTGGCAACAATGGTGCGTTGCTTGGCAGCAAACGCCTCTATCTGAGCTATGGTAAAATAATACCCTTGCTCAGGGGTGCGTGCCCAAGTACCGCTTCCTGTGCAGGGCACATCGGCTACAATCGTATCAAAATAAGGGCCTTTGGCCGTTTTATACTCGCTTTTGTTTTCAAACAAAATTCCCTCGCCGCTCACATTGCTAATGTCTTTAACCGCGGTAAAAGGTCTTGCCAATCCTGAAACCTTAAACCGCTCGTGCAGGTTTTGCAGTATTTGCGGTCGAACATCACTACTATACAACTCTATCTTTGCCTCAATATCACGCAGCATTAGGCTTTTTCCACCTGCCCCGCAGCAACAATCCCACACCTTTTCAGAGGGTCGCATTTCTATAAAAGTACCCGTTTGTTGCGATGCAGCATCCTGCACCTCACCCCAATGATAATACCGGTTACCCAATACCTGCTCTATATTGGTTTGTTGCGGTAAGCCTACTGCATTAGGCAATAAAGGATGGCTAAATGAGTTGACTTTCGCCTCCGTCAGTAACTCTACCAGTTTTTCACGCTTCCCTTTTTTAGCACGTAGCCATACCAACGGTTGTTGCAATCGGGCTAATAAAAACTCTTCCTTGTTTTGCAAAGGAGATAATTGCCCCGTATGCGGAAATAGCTTCTCGGCCTCAAACCCTGCTTGGGCTTGCAAAACAGTTATCTTTTCTTCAACCGTTGCGGCAAAAAACGGTTCATCAACAAAAGGTAAATATTGCTGCACCAACGGTAAAGCATCGGCGGGAAGTAACTCAGGCTGGCAAAGGCTGATGCCCGCCAGTAGTTTAGCCTCAATGGGTTGCCCATCAAAGTTGGTGCCCATGCGGTAATACGCATAGCACAAAGCCGATATGATTTTTCTATCCCTGCTGCCGTGCTTTTTTTGGGCTGAGAAATATTTTTTTAGGTATAGATGTAGCGGTTGGGGCGGAGTGTATGCCTTAATAAGGTTTGACGCCGCAGTGAGGTATGAATGAAAATATGACAACTGTTATTTATTAATACGTTGAAAACGGTATTCTGAAAACTCGATGATGTTTACCGAGCGGTTTTCAAGTGCACGCCCGTTAAACCTGAATTTGAAAGTATTGTGCAGTCCTTTAACTTCCATTTCTTCTGCTGATTCGGCAAGATTATCCCCTTTGCCGTTCATAAACAAAATGCCCATCGCAACAATATGGTCGAACCCTCTAAAGGCAAAGTCGCTCGGAATTGTTGCAAAGCGTTCTTTATATGCTGCTTTAAACGCAATCACATCTTTTGCATAATCATCAGCAAAATAGTGTGTTAAAATATGCAGGTGGTTTTGCTCCCAAAGCTCATAAGTTTGGTAGTTGGTGTTTTTAAAATTTAACCAACTTTCAAGTGTAAAAAGTAGATTCACATGGCTACCACCGTCATTTTTCAGATTGGTTAGCAGCAATTGCGCAGTTTTTTCGTTTGATGTAGGAGTAATAATGATGTTGGTATCGCCGTCTCCTTTTTGCAGTTGGGGTAAAATATCCGACCCTTTTTGGTAGGTAACGTCCTTCCACTTTTCTAATCCCAACTCGCGGGCAGCCACTTTAAATCGCCACAAAAAATCTTTATCCTCTTTGCTGTTATCGTTTACCAATACAAGGTTTGCATTGGGGTGATGTTTAGCAATATGCGCCGCCAAAGCAGCCGCATACGATTTATCATCGGGAGTACAGTACATTGAATAATGATTACTGTCGGTCCACATATTGGCATTTGAAAACGGAGAAACAAGAGCAATTTCACGCGCCTTCACATACTTTGAAAGCATGGTATGCCCGTTTTTAAACGTTGGCCCTATAATTACATCACTCTCTTCAAGCTCCTTTTTCCATGTAATTTTTTTAACTGCTGCGGTATCGTTCTTGGTATCGTAAACGGTTACAATAACCTCCATCCCAAGTTTTTTAAGCGAGTCCAAACCCATCAATACCCCTTCGTAGTAATCCGCAAAAACATCGTCAAGTTTATATTCTCCGGGACCGATGTTTAGCGGTAGTAATAATGCCACTTTAAAAGGTCCTAAGTTTTTCTTGGCTGCTTGTTTCGGGGTTTTGGTTACGGCAAGAGAGTCTGTTTTCGGCTCTATTTCCAAAGGCGCTACCGTTGCTGAGGGCTCAACGGGAACAGGTGTGAATGAGTTACTTGTTCGCGTGCTGCCGCAGCTTGCCAGAGCTATTAAAAAAAAGGCTATTAATTGGCAGGGGGCTTTCATGAGTACTGCAAAGGTAGTGTTTTAAAGGCTATGTTAAAACTTTACGGAGTCAACAAAAAAGCCAAACATAATACTATGTTTGGCTTTAAATCGTGGTTAGAAGTATTTTTTAGTACCTCCTGTTGTAGCCGCCACCACCACCGCCTGATGGACGGTCGTTAGTTTTTGGGCGGGCTTTGTTCACAACAAGCTTGCGTGATAAAAACTCAGTTTCATTTAGGTCTTCGATAGCGCGATCGGCAGACTCTTCAGTCGCCATCTCAACGAAAGCGAAGCCACGAGGGCGGCCGCTTTGAATATCTTTAACAATTTTTACTGAAGTAACTTCTCCGTAATCAGAGAAAAGTTGGGCTAACTCTTGCTCACCGGCCTGGTAGCTAAGGTTTCCTACATAAATGGTCATTGTTTTGTTATTTGTTAATTAAAAATTTCCGAAAGCATCAGCCTAACTGTGTTACCCTCTTATTAACAAAGATATAAATCGGTTTCACATATTGCTAATTTTTTTTAGCTAATGCGGATTATTTTTTGTATATCACTAACCTGCTTGTGTTTTCAAGCTTCAAAGCCCATAGCAATACTAAATACAATCTTCGTTACTTTTGCGCCTGCAAATGATTTCGTACCACAGCCATACCCAAAAAGGGGAAGAAAAGTTCACCATATTGTTGCCCAGCTGGAACAACTTGGGCTACCTGAAAACTTGTGTAAACAGCATACGCAAAAATTCAACATTTGCGCACCAGATTGTGGTGCACGTAAACGATGGTAGCGACGGCACCCTGCAATGGCTTGAGGAACAAAAAATTGATTACACCCACAGCCCTGAAAACGTGGGCATTTGCTTTGCGCTAAACGCAGCCCGCACATTGGCCTATACGGACTATATAGTATATATGAACGACGATATGTACGTATTGCCCAATTGGGATGCTGCATTATTAAATGAGGTAGAGGCAATAGGACACTCATTGTTTTTTATATCGGCTACGATGATTGAACCGTATGACAGCGGAAACCCCTGTGTGATTGCCCCGCATGATTACGGTCGTGACCTTGCTACCTTTAAAGAAGCAGAACTGTTGAACGATTTTGCCAAGTTTGAGAAGAAGGACTGGATGGGTGCTACTTGGCCTCCTAACATTGTGCACATAAAAACTTGGGACTTGGTAGGCGGTTACAGTACTGAGTTCTCACCCGGTATGTACAGCGACCCTGATTTTAGTATGAAACTTTGGCACGCAGGAGTACGCTTGTTTAAGGGGGCTGCTGCAAGCCGTGTGTATCATTTTGGTTCAAAATCTACCTTACGTATAAAGAAGAACAACGGTTACAGGCAGTTTATAAAAAAATGGGAAATCACCCCCGGTTTATTCAATGCCGCTTACATTAAGCGTGGCGAAGTTTTTACAGGGCCTGCCGTTGAGCCTGTTGAAACCTCAGCAACAAAGTTGCAGAAGTTAAAAGCCCGTATTAAAAGTTTTTAATCAGTAAATTACACTGTCAATTGCGAGCTCATTTTGTAGATTTTCGTATTAAAATCATTGATATTATAACACATAAGTATTCTTAACCCTATTTTTGCAATCATGGAATCACCCGTAAAATTCACCGGACTTATACCCGCACTTGAAACTTGGAGCATGAACGCCACCCTGATGTTTTATACTGAAACACTTGGGTTTACTATTGATGGTAAGATGGAAAACAAGGGGGATATTTTTTGGGTGATGCTTCGCCGCGATAATGTTTGGATAATTTTTGCCAAACCCAACGAGGTTGAAGGTAATGTGCGAGCTAAGCTTACAGGTAACCTGTACATATATGCAAATGATGTGGATACTATTTGGACGTTTGTGAAAGACCGCGCCGAAGTAGTATATCCTATCGAGGATTTTAAATACGGTATGCGCGAGTTTGCCATCCGTGATAACAACGGTTACATTTTGTGTTTTGGCAAGCCTATTGCTAAGTAAGTTGTATGCAACTTACAAAACTGCTTATCATTATAATGGTTATCCCTTTGGCGGCAGCATGCAAGCCAAAACAGCAAACCAACTCTAGTGTAGAAAAGGTGAGCAGTGTATTTGCAAATACTTCTGATAAAAAAACACAAACAAACATGAACGATAGTAACACAAGGCTTGATACTGCCACCTTTGGCGCAGGTTGCTTTTGGTGTGTAGAAGCTGTATTTCAAGATTTAAAAGGTGTAAAAAGTGTAGCCTGCGGATATAGCGGCGGCAAAATTAAAAACCCAACTTACCGCGAAGTTTGTAGCGGGCTTACCGGACACGCGGAGGTGATACAAATAGCTTACAATCCTGATAAAATTTCTTTTGACGAACTGTTAGAGGTGTTTTGGCAAACCCACGACCCAACAACGCTGAACCAACAAGGTGCCGACCGTGGTACACAATACCGCAGTGTGGTATTTTACCACAACGAGGAACAGAAAGTACTTGCCGAAAAATATAAAAAGGCATTAAATGACTCGCAGGCGTTTGCAAACCCTGTAGTAACTGAAATAAGTGCCTACACTGAGTTTTACAAAGCTGAAGATTACCACCAAAACTACTTTAACGAAAACGGCGAAGAACCTTATTGCCGCATGGTGATTAAACCCAAAGTAGATAAGTTTAAAAAGGTTTTTAAAGACAAGCTGAAAAAAGAAGCGGCACAGTAATTAGCTGTTCAAGAAATAAAATACCCCCGATAAAGGCAGCAACCTTCATCGGGGGTATTGTTTTTATCTGAAACTATTATTCGTTTGCGTTTTTAATAATTTCTACGATTTCTTGGCTTACTCCTGTGTATGAGAAACCACCATCGTGGAAAAGGTTTTGTTGGGTAACATAGCGGGTCAAATCGCTAAACATCGCTACGCAATAATCAGCACAAGCTTCGGCAGGGGCATTACCCAATGGCGAAAGTTTTTCAGCATAATCAAAAAATGCATCAAACCCTTTCACGCCTTGTCCGGCTGTAGTCATTGTAGGCGATTGCGAAATGGTGTTTACACGTACTTTCTTTGTTTTACCGTAGTGGTAGCCAAAGCTACGGGCAACCGACTCAAGCAATGCTTTGGTGTCGGCCATCTCGTTATAATCAGGGAAGGTACGTTGTGCAGCTATGTAAGTAAGAGCCAATATTGATCCCCACTCGTTCACAGCATCTTTGCGATACAAAATATTCATCAAACGGTGGAACGACATTGCCGATATATCCAACGTTTTGTGCATAAAATCATAGTTCAAATCGGTGTAGTGCTTGCCTTTGCGTATGTTTAGCGACATACCTACCGAGTGTAGCACAAAATCAAGCTTGCCGCCCAACACCTCTTGCGATTCATCAATCAGTTTCTCCAAGTCCTCGGTCAAAGTCACATCAGCACCAATAACCTTAGCACCCGTTTTTTCAGCAAGGGCATTAATTGCACCCATGCGCAAAGCTATGGGAGCATTGGTAAGCGTAAATTGCCCGCCCTCTTCGTGGCAGCGTTCGGCAACTTTCCAAGCTATCGAGTTTTCATCCAAAGCACCGAAAATGATGCCGCGTTTTCCTTTCAATAAGTTATTAGCCATCGGTTTGTTATTTATGGGCACAAGTTTAAGAAAAATAAATGGCTTGCAAGGCGGTACAGACTAAAACTTAAGAAGCAGCTTACATCCGTAACACGGGCTGCCGTTATCATTAGCTTAACATTTGCCACAAACCCAACACTTAAAACTAAAAACTGTAAACGTACACCAATATTTGCCCTTGCTGTTTTTATCCAAAAATTGCATCTTTGCAATCCTTTTAAAATCAGATTAAAAAATACTACTATGGGTAAAGGCGATAAAAGAAGCAAAAAGGGCAAAATTACATTGGGTTCATACGGAAACTCACGCCCTCACAAACTACAAAAAGTAAAAGCAGCTAAAACCAAAGCCGCTAAAAAAAGCTAATTACGCAACTGCGTGATAAATAAAAAAACCGATTAGCCAGGCTAGTCGGTTTTTTTTATGCGCTTTAGTTAAGTGTTTATCTCAGGGTGATAAGCGTACTAATTTCCAAAAGCCCTCTCCCCCTTTAATGTATTTAAGGCGGTCGTGCAAACGGCTGGGGCGACCTTGCCAAAACTCAACGGTATGTGGCACAACTCTGTAGCCTCCCCAATGGGGCGGACGCATCACACTTTTATCAGCATAAAATGCGGTTAATTCTTCCAGCTTTTTATCAAGTTCTTCCCTGCTTTCAATCTCGTAGCTTTGTTCTGAAACCCACGCACCAATTTGGCTGCCTTTGGGTCTTGAAGCAAAATATTCATCAGACTCTTGCGAAGATACTTTTTCAACCTCCCCTTCTATACGTACTTGCCTTTCAAGTTCAGGCCAAAAGAAATTTAGAGCAGCGTGGGGATTAACCGCCAGCATTTGTCCTTTATCGCTGTGGTAATTGGTGTAAAACGTAAAACCCCTTTCATCCAACCCTTTCAATAACACAATTCTTGAAGCCGGTTTACCGTCAGGTGTGGCAGTGGCAAGGTTCATGGCATTCACTTCCAATACTTCTGCCTCCATTGCCTCACGAAACCATTTGTCAAACTGCGCAAAAGGGTCAGCAAGCATATCACTTTCGTTCAGGCTTGCACTTTGGTAATCCGTCCTTATTTCTGCAAGAGTCTTGGTCATGGTGTTCAGTTTCCTGTTTTTAGTTTCCAGTTAATTTGCAAAAGCTTGTCACAATTTCCTATTTCCACTCTTTAACTGAAAACAGAAAACTGTAAACTTAAAACTATCTCCTAAAAGGCAATCCCTTCATACTTCTACCTGCTCCTTGCAATTTGTTCATGGTTTTCATCATCTTACGCATATCTTCAAATTGCTTTATCAGCTGGTTTACTTCCTGCACATCCCTACCTGAGCCTAATGCAATGCGCTTGCGGCGTGAGCCGTTCATCACATCGGGGTTTTGGCGTTCGTGCGGGGTCATGGATTGTATAATCGCTTCGATGTGTTTAAAACTATCGTCGCTCACATCTACATCTTTAATTGCTTTGCCGATACCGGGTATCATTCCCATCAAATCTTTCAGGTTACCCATTTTTTTAATTTGCTGCAACTGGCTGTAAAAGTCTTCAAAGTTAAACTCGTTACGGCTCAGTTTCTTTTGCAAACGCTCGGCTTCTTCTTTATCAAATACCGATTGGGCACGCTCTACCAACGATACGATATCACCCATACCCAAGATACGTTGGGCCATACGCTCGGGATAGAACACATCCAAGGCATCCATCTTCTCGCCCATGCTCACAAACTTGATAGGTTTGTTTACCACAGATTTGATAGACAACGCCGCACCACCGCGTGTATCACCGTCCAATTTGGTTAGTACCACACCGTCAAAATCCAATCGCTGGTTAAAGGCTTCGGCAGTATTTACCGCATCCTGACCTGTCATTGAATCTACAACAAACAAAATCTCACCCGGAGTAATCGCCTTTTTCACATTGGCTATCTCGGTCATCATCTCCTCGTCAACACTTAAACGACCGGCAGTATCCACAATCACAAGGTTGTGGCCGTGTTGTTTAGCGTGTTTTATTGCGTTTTCGGCAATTTGTACGGGGTTCTTGCTGTCTTCTTCAGTGTAAACGGCTACGCCAACTTGCTCGCCCAGTACTTTCAACTGGTTGATAGCCGCAGGACGGTAAACGTCGCAAGCAACCAGCAAAGGATTGCGGCCTTTACTTTTAAGGTAACGGGCCAACTTACCGCTGAAGGTGGTTTTACCACTACCCTGCAAACCGGCTATTAGTATAATGGCGGGGCTGCCGCTGATATTAATATCTATTTTTTGGCCGCCCAGTAATTCTGTAAGCTCATCGCTCACAATTTTTACCATTTGCTGGCCGGGCGATACGCTGGTGAGCACATTAGCACCCATTGCTTTGGTTTTTACCGTATCGGTAAAAGTTTTGGCAATTTTATAGTTTACGTCGGCATCTATAAGGGCTTTGCGTATTTCTTTAATAGTTTCGGCAACGTTCAGTTCAGTAATTTTTCCCTGTCCGCTAAGCGATTTAAAGGCCCTTTCTAACTTCGAACTTAAATTCTCAAACATTTTTAAGCGTATTTTTGCGGCTGCAAATGTATGCAATTGGCTGAAGAATATGGCAAGCACGGTATAGTGTTATTTGATGGTGTGTGCAACCTTTGCAACAGCAGTGTGCAGTTTGTGCTAAAACGCGATGCTGCTGATTACTTCCGTTTTGCGGCATTACAATCGGATACAGGCCAACAACTGTTGAAACAATCGGGGTTGCCCACCCGGCACTTTTCAACGTTTGTTTTTATCGAAAAGGGGAAATATTACACACAATCGACCGCAGCACTTAAAGTAGCCAAACATTTGAATGGTTTATGGCCGCTACTTTATGCGTTTATTATTGTGCCGCCTTTTATTAGGAATTTTGTGTACAGATTGATTGCGAATAACCGATATCGCTGGTTTGGCAGGCAAGAAAGCTGCATGATACCCACCCCTGAATTGAAAGCCAAATTTATCTGAGCAGAATTACCGTTCCGCTGAATACATGCCATTTGCCGTATAAATCAAGGTATTCTATCTGATAGGCGTACGTATCTTGTTGGCAAGGCACTCCCAAATGTGTACCGTCCCATTGTTCGGCAACTTTATTGGTTTCAAATATTTGTTGGCCGTAACGATTATAAATTTTCATTGAAAAACGTTTGGCCCACAATGGCCCATACACACCAAAGGTTTCATTCCCGTCTTTCTGATTGGGTGTAAACGCCGTAGGGATATGAAAGAAGTAATCGGGCGCTACATAAATGGTAGAATCAATGGTATCCCTGCAATTTTCTGCCGAAATAGCTATCAACCGCACTGTACGGTAACCTGTATCCCTGAAACCGTATCTAAACAAGTTGCCATTATTAATATAGGTGGTGTCATCGTACCATTCTAATGAAGCATAGTTTAGCGATTGATTAACAAAATCATAGAAAATTCTGGCAGTATCGTTATCGTCTTTATTTAGAGTAAAGCCTGCCACGGGCAAATCATGCACAATCACTCCGTTTTTTAGCGTATCGATTTTTTCACAGCCCCAATCTGAGTTTACGCGCAACAACACATCGTATGAACCCGCGGTTGTGTAGGTATGCTTAGCCCTTCGCCCGTTTGCATCTGTAGTCCCGTCGTTTTCAAAATCCCATTTCCATGTTTTGCCCAATATTGCCGAATCAAAAAAATCAACCGACAACGGCACACAGCCTTCCGTATTTGTAATTACAGGATGTGTAATCGGGTAATTGCTTACCCTCAGCTCTCCCTGATAATTGTATTCGGCAAGGCAACCTTGCGCATCAAGCAAAAACACTTTTGGTTTATATATTCTCGATTCGGCAATAGTATCATTAGCAGCCCTCACATACATATGCGTACCCGGATTTCCTGTACTGTCAAACACACTCCCGTCACCGTAATCAAAAAAGTATTCACTATAGTATTTACTACTATCGGTAAAAGTTACAGTGTGCGGAGTACAGCCTTTGTCATCATCAAGGGTAAATTTAGCCACCGGCCCCAGTATAGTTAGGTATGCAGGTCTTAAAAGTGTATCGGCACACCCCAATTTATTTCTTGCAATCAGGTTTACAAAAAAGCCTTGCGGTCCGCTGTTTCTAAAATAAACTGATGTGTATTGGGACACAGCTGGCATTTCTACACGCGGTGCTGCTTCCTGCCACCAAATCAATGTATCGGCGTTTACCGATGTATTGGTGTACTGCACACTCACCGGAGCACAATATTTTAAGGTATCGTTGGTATAAAACCCGGCAATAACTTTCACTGCCCTTACCTGATGAACTGCCGTATCATAGCAGATGCCCCCTTTTGAAACAATTTGACGTACGGTATAAACGCCTGAATCAGCAAATTGTATTTTAGGGGCTGCAACATTGGCCGATGGTAAAAAAGCCGCTGTGCTTGGGGTTACAGTCCATTGGTACTTGTCAGGAACAAGTTCAGCTTCATTAACTGTTGCTACCGAATCGCCAAAACAAACAGAGACAGGTATTGAAAAGCCTGCTCTTATGCCAGAAAACACTGACGATGTAAACGCAATTGTATCTGAACACCCGCTGGCATTGGTCGCGGCTACCAATAATATGTACTCGCCCGTTTGGTTAAAGGTTACTTGTGTGGCTGATGCATTTGGAGTTGTAAACACTACACCTGTAACCGGTTTGGTATGCCAACTGTAGTTGATGGTGGCATTACCGGGATTTAAGAAATTATAGTTTTGAGTTACCGCGGCACTGGCATTGCCCACAAGCGGCACACAACTGGTAGGGTTACTGAATTGAGCCGTGAGAACTACCCCACTCACCTTTATTAATGAATTGACGCGAACCGTATCAATACACCCCTGTGCCCATTGGGTGATTAGCGTTGCGTGGTATCGTCCCGGTTTATCAATAGTAACAGGAAAAGTAGCTCCTGAACCCGTAAATGTAATGCCTGTATCAGCAGCATTTTGCAAACACCATGTGTACTTATAATTTACCGGTGAAATATCGGGGACTGTATTTGCCTGCAATGAGATGGGAACATCCACGCAGGGCAGATAATTGTTTGCCGTTATTGTGGTGGTGGGTTTGATAATTTTTATCGGGGCTAATAAATTAAACGTATCCTCACATTTTGAGTTAAACACCTTTAATGCCACTTTGTAATCACCCGTATCTGAGAAGTTATAGGAAATACGCGGAAAAGCCCCCGAGTTTTGGTGTTTCAAAACAGTTGCCCCGTCTTTACCAAAAATTGTCCACTCATAAATGTTCGGTTCACCCGAAGAAAATGCAGAAGATGTGGAAGTGAATGTTACGGTATTGTTCGCGCAACTAACAGAAGGGTCAACAATAAAGTTTGAACGCCCCGTGCGTCTACTGATACTGGTGGTTTGTAGAATTGAATCAGAACAGCCGTTGCTTCCTTTCACTACTAATTCCAGAGAATAATTACCCATTCGGCTGGTATAAAACACAGGAATAGAATCTGTTGAAGTACCCTCAAGAGCTCCGTCGGGGTTGTAAAATTTCCACAAATAGGTGTGTGTGGCACCTGTCGCCAGTCTTGACCTATTGAATAAATACACCCGTGCAGTTGAATCGCACTCCACAGGATTCAGCACTAAAAAATTTGCCAGCGGCGGGGTTATGTACACCAAATTATTAACGGCTTTTGTGGTTATACACCCATTGTAATCTCTTGTAACTGTAATAGCCTTATAGCCAGTATCAGAAAAAACCACACGCTGACTGTGTTGCGTTGAACCTGCTTGTGCGTTACCGCTGCCTAAATCCCACGTAAAATCACCACCAAGCATTGGGTTTGAAATATTCAGAATAAATTCTTCTCCCCTACACCCTGAATTTTTTGATGGATTAACGGTAAACCCTATCGAGTCTCCCAAAACAAGATAACCCGGTTTGTTTACTCCATAGCTGCACCCGTCGGTATTAATAATTTGTAGCGAGGCGGCAAAAGTTCCTGCCGTATTGTATTGAACCGTGGGGTTGGGTTGAGTTGCCGCAGAAGGATTTCCGCCGCTAAAGCTCCAATTATATTGGCCGGGGGTATGCCCTGCTGTAAGGTTTTTAACTGAATAAGTAATCATTAACGGAACACAACCTTTGGTGGTATCTGCCGCAAAATCAAAACTCATCGGGTTGTATATGCGTACTGCCGAATCTACCTTGTAATAAACCGTAGGACAATTAACCGAACTTGCCGCCAATACAATGCTTTTAACCCCTGCCGTAGTAAATGAATAAACAAACTGAGGGGTGGTATCTGCAATCGGTAAACCGTCAACAATCCACGACCGCGATTGAACACCGGTACTTACATCAGAAACGGTTACCGTATCGGGGCCATCACAAAGTACAGACCTGCTAACTGAAAATAACGGGACGGGATTTTTATTAACGGTGATGTAATTGGGCTTTGAAACTATACATTCTGTTACTCCATCGGCTAAAACTACTCGTAATGAAACCGTGTAATTTCCCGTGTTTGTATAAATATATTGTCCGGTATCTTTTCCTAAAACCGCACCAAAACCATAGTTCCATTCAAAAGTGCTACCGGCAGGTACGTTCGTCGAAAAAAATTTAATTGATTTTGGAGCACAAACAGATGTTTCACTTGCATAAAAGCCAATGCCTGCGCATTGCGCACCTAGCCTTCCGTACCATAGCAAAATAATGGCCGGCAACACCAGTAACGGTAGTTTAGCTTTCATGCTTCACAAAAATATAATGATTTTTTGGTTTGCTTGTTAAGGTTTATACCACCTGCTTAACTTTGTGATGAGTGGCGGTCATTTTTGTATAATATGTTAATAATGTGTAGTAAATCACAACTTATTTTTATATTATTGTATAGTAAATGTTAAAAATTGAGAGAGGTTGTATTTGAATAGACGTATACTTTTAACCTGGGTTGTATTTTTTCTTTCTGTTTCTGTTTTTGCTCAAAAGCAAGCCAACGTTTGGCACTTTGGGATTAACGCAGGAATCAGTTTTAACAGCAACCCTCCTTTCGCAGTAACTAACGGTTCGTTAGTAGCCTACGAAGGGTGTGCTAGTATTTGCGCTCCTTCAGGTCAATTATTATTCTATACAGACGGACAAAAAGTTTGGTCGGCAAATCATCAGCTTATGCCAAACGGACAAGGTCTCGCAGGTCACGTTTCAGCCACACAATCATCAATTATAGTTCCCCGCCCCGGCCATAAAGACCGTTATTACATTTTTACTTTAGACCGTGAAGGTTTATCTAACGGTTTGAAGTACAGCGAGGTGAATATGTCACTAAATTTGGGCTTTGGTGACGTTACCGGTACCAAAAACGTATCAATGATTACCCCCCTTGCAGAAAAACTGACGGTTACCCGCCACAGCAACGGAGTTGATTATTGGGTTTTAGTGCACGGTACTATCGAGGCTTCAAATACTGCCAATGCAGCCAACTTCTACGCATTTAAAATTACCGAAAACGGCCCTGCTACTACCCCTGTAACTACCACTTTAGGCAATGCGCATTTGGGAGCTTCGGGCAAGGGTACCATCGGGTATATGAAATTTTCTCCCAACGGCAAAAAGGTTGCCCTTGCTGTTGGTGTTAATAGCTCAAACAAGTTTGTTGAGCTTTTTGATTTTGATGCCGAGAACGGAACACTATCAAACCCTCTTACAATTGACGGCTATGATATTGCCCCTTACGGTGTTGAGTTTTCTCCCGACAGTAAACGTTTGTACGTAACATCGGGTAAAAGTTTGTTTCAATATACCATCCCCGAGGTTAAAAACTCATCGGTGCTTCGCTTTTCACAAAAAGAATTCACCTCTGATGAAAACCTTTGGGCAATCCAGTTAGGCCCTGATAAGAAGTTATACTTCTGCAAGCAAAATACTACCCTTGGCACTATTAACTTCCCTAACAACGATGCTTCTACTGCCGGATTTACTGATAATTCAATCAGCTTAAACGGCAAATGGGCAGTGCAAGGCTTCCCTAATTTTATTACCAATTACTTTGCAGATAATTATATAGTTGCTGAAAACCTTTGCGAGAATCAAGCTACCCAGTTTGGTTTTCTTATAAACGGTATGGACTCTATCCAGTGGGATTTTGGTGATAACTCAACTTATCCGGGAAATCGTGCCAAAGGTTTTTCACCATCATATACCTACAAGTCTGCCGGTGTATATATTGTTTCGGCAACCATTTACTACAACGGAAACGCTGAAACCTTTAACCACCAAGTTACTATCAATCGTCCGCCTCAATTTACATTGGGCAACGATACTGTTTTGTGTAAATCACAATCTCTTTCTGTTAAACTTAACCTGCCGGGTGCTACCTACTTATGGAACAACGGTAGTAAAGTAGGCAACCGTGTTATTACAACTCCGGGTATCCACTTTGTTGATGTTACATCAATGGGTTGTGTTACAAGAGACTCGGTTAAAGTCACCTATAATATTTTAAACCCTGATTTCAGTATTGATAAAGCTGTACAATGCTTCAAAGGCAACTCTTTCACTTTTACAGCATCTGATACTAAAACAGCTAATAAGTGGATGATTGATGATGTAGCTTCCGGTAGCGGAACTACTAAAAAAGTTTCGTTTACAACAGCCGGAACCCATAAAATCACACACATACTAACTTCTACTTCCGGTTGTGTAGATTCTGTAACCAAGGATGTTAAAGTGAACGCTGATATTAAGGCCGACTTTAGTGTTGCCGTGGGTAATAATTGTGGTGTAACAAACAAGTTCTTCTTTACAAACACCTCTTCTTACGCAGGAGATTATACTATTGAGTTTGAAGTTGAAGGCAGAAAACTTGATAAATCACCTATCGAATGGAACTTTAGTAAAGCAGGTACCTATACGGTAAAACTAACTGCAATATCATCTGAGGGATGCAGTGATGTTATTAGCAAACAAGTAACAGTGTTTGAAGGTCCTGATGCAGCATTCTCTACCATAACTCACAAGTCGTGCGATATTGATAACCGTTTCACTTTCAAGAAAAGCAGCCCGCTGAAAAGTTATGAAACAATTGAGTGGGTTTCAGGGACTACTGTTATTAAAGGTAAAGAAGAAATCAATCTTTCATTCCCTGCAGCAGGTACCTATCCTATAAAATTAACGGTTACAAACCTTGCCGGTTGCAGCGTTACTACTGAGACAGATGTAGTTGTTTACTCATCTCCTACCGTTAGTTTCACTACTTCTAAAAACTCAACTTCTTGTTTAGGAAACAACCCCGTTGAGTTTATAAATACTACTACGGGCGACCATCCTATTCAACAGTTTGATTGGGATTTTGGTGATAATACAACCTCAAACGATAAAAACCCTGTTAAAACATTTGCTCCTAACTCAAGCTATTTGGTTTCGTTAACGGCTACCAACGATAAAGGCTGTAAAGTTACTGCTGTTAATACGGTGACTACTTTTGAAAAGCCCAACGCTGATGTAACCATAAAAACCTTAAGTGCTTGCGAAGCTAACAACAGGTTTGAGTTTTCATTTGCAAACACTAACCCATCTGCCCCTGTATCAGCGTACAGTTGGAAGGATGAAAACGGTAAAGTGTACTATGCTAACCCACTGCCAATTACCTTTACTACTAAAGGTAAAAATACCCTTGAGTTAAAGCTTGTATCTAAAAACGGTTGCGAAGACATTAGCACTCACTCGGTAACTGTTTTTGAAAATCCTAAAGGGACTATTGCAGTAAATAACGACGGACAATGTCTTGACCTTAACGCGTTTAAACTAAGTGTAAACCGCTCTAACGATGTTGAGATTACCAACTACGTTTGGAAACTAGGCAACGGTACTGAGCTGTATACAGCTACCCCTACAGCTAATTATTTAGCACCAGGTAAATATAACATCCAGCTTGAAGCTAAGTCGGCTGAGGGTTGCGAGGGAAGTTTTGACCCTATTGAAGTAACTGTGCACCCAACACCTGTTTTTGAAATTGTGAGCGTTGAGGCTTGTGATAAACAACCTGCCCGTTTGAAAATAACAGGACTGGATAACTTTATACCCATACGTGAGTGGTTGTGGGATTTGGGTGATGGAGAACTTTCTACTGAAGCCCAACCTTCGTACACATACCAACACAGTGGCAGCTACACTTTAACCGCAACTGCTGTTTCTGATAAAGGTTGCAGGTATGTAACTTCAAAACCCAATGGTGTAAATGTGGTTAAACTGCCTACGGCTGATTTTAGCCACTACAAAAAACAATGGGGTTTTGATGAAACTGTAATTGAGTTTATTCCTAAAGTTTCAGGTGATGTAAACTCATACAACTGGGATTTTGGTAACGGCCAATCATCAACTCAACAAACCGTACTGATTACTTACGAAAAAGCAGGATATTATACTGTAGGGCTGGAAGTGGCCAACAAAACCGGCTGCGTAACCAAAATAAGCAAAGAGATTTTGATTGTTCCTCCGTTTGACGCGTATGTTCCAACAAGCTTTACCCCCAATGGTGATGGTAAGAATGATTATTTTGGAATGGACGGCGTGGAGTTTATCAGCAGTTACAAAATGCAGATATTTAACCGTTGGGGACAAGAGATTTTTGTATCGCACGATTTGAACCACCGTTGGGACGGACGTTCTGACGATGTGGCTATGCCAACAGATATGTACTCATACGCCATCAAAATTATTGATGCTGAAGGAAGGCCTTATGCCCTTAACGGTACTATTCACCTTATCAGATAAGCTCATTTTTATTTTCTCGGCCTAAACAACAACGGAAAAAGTATTCCGTTTACTGCTCCTATGGCGTATCCTCCTGCAATATCACTATAAAAGTGTCGTCCGCTTTGGTTTCGCAGGTAACCGGTTAATGCCGGCAATACTACAGCACCTATCCAAACAGGTACTTTATATTTACTTTCAGGATAATAGAGGCTAAAAGTAGTGGCCGCAAAGAAGCAAGCAGCAGCAGAAACAGAAGTATGCATTGATGGAAACGAATGCCCTGCATCACGACTCAACCGTCTATCAAGGGGAGCATCGGTATTATAAACATAGGGCCTTGCCTTATTAATAAAGCCTTTTAGCAGCATGCTTTGTCCCATAGTAGCCAACAAACATTGGGCATAAACGGCATTATACGTTACAAACTCTTTGCGTATGGTAGGCAACAAACTCATTGCTGCCGGAATTGCAACGCTGGTAAAAGCAGTAACATCACTGTAAAACTTAGCTTGTGTATTGTATTGATAAGTAGCTTGCTTGTCAATTGCATTAAGGTTGTTACGGTCAAACGTTGCCAGCTCGGCAACCGTATAAGGCCTTGTTGTCTGTGTTACCAAGTACCCGCCTGCCGCCAAACCTATGCTTCCGCCTGCGGTATAATACACCAATGGCCTTTTTAGTTTCAGTACGGTTTGGGCTTCACTCATCGTCGCACACAAAAAAAACAGTACCCCAAAAGATATTACAACGCTTATTTTTTTCATCGGTACAATCATACAAAAAATACGGTTCATCGGTTTTTTTCTACGTTTCGTAAAATTCAAAAAATCACAAAAACTTGATTATCAATAATTTAATTGGAAACAAAAGAAACAAAGGAAACGTTTTGTTTCAAAAATGTTTCTTACGTTTATTCTTTTTTTACCTTTGCCACCGTTTTGCAATTACTACTTAAAATATTAGAAGGGAGCGAAAACCTTTTCTCGCGGTACGGAATAAAGAGTATCACGATGGACGACGTTGCTCGTGAGCTAGGTATAAGCAAAAAAACTTTATACCAGTTTGTGAATGATAAAAACGATTTGGTTGAAAAAACCTTAGAGTTTTATCTGCAACGCCACCGACATACCTGCGAAGTACTTGGCGAGGATAACAAAAATCCCATTGACGCTATGTTGGCCATTGGCGACTTTTTTTGCCAGCAATTAAAAGATACCAGCCCTGCCTTGATGTTTGATTTGCGTAAATACCATTCGGGCGCATTTCAGAAACTGGGCGAATACAAATTGGCTTGCATATCCGAACAGCTTGAAAGCAATATGGTGCGTGGTATTAAAGAAGGTTACTACCGCCCCGATGTAGATACTAAAATCATTCCCCGTCTTTATATGGTTATGGCCGACGCAGTGCTTGAAAGCCCTTACTTTCCACGCGACAAATTTAAGTTTGAAGAGGTGGTGAAATCCATGCTAAACTACCACATTCACGGCATTGCAACCCCAAAAGGCATTGAATATTTAAACAAACAATACAACAAAATATAATTAACTATGAAAATAAGACTAATACGGCTTTTGGTAGCGCTTGCGGTTGTTGCGGGCCTATACCTGCCCGCCAATGCGCAGGAGGCCACCAAGTTTTCGATTAAGGAGGCGGTTGAATACGCCAAGAAAAACAACCTTTCGTTACAAAAAACCCGCATTGATGAAAAACTTTCTAACCAAAAGGTAAAAGAAATTTTGGCTAGCGGGTTGCCACAAATAAGTGCAGGAGCCAGCTATACCAACAACATACAAATAGCTACCCAAAGGCTTCCCAACTTTATAAACGATGCGTTGCCTCCCGGCTCGCCTCGCGGCCCAGAGTACATCAATGCTCAATTTGGTTTAGCCAACTCATTAACTGTGAATGGCCAACTAAACCAGTTGATTTTTGACGGTACCTATTTCTTAGGTGTAAAAGCGGCTCAAGAGTATGTTGAAATGAGCACATTGGCTACTCAACAAACTGAGATTGAGATAGAAATAAACACCATTAAGGCCTACTACTCAGTGCTAATGGCTGATGAACGTATTGAGCAATTATCTGCCAGCTTGCGTAGTCTTGATTCAACGTTGTTTACCATGAGCGCCATGGCAATACAAGGTTTTGCAGAAGCGGTTGATACTACCCGTATTGCGCTTTCACGCTCAAATCTTGCAATACAAAAAGCAAGGTTAGAAGACCAACGTAAAGTGATGTTGAATGTATTAAAACTTCAAATGGGTTTTGATATGAGCAAAGACATCCAGCTTACTGAAACCAGCGAAACCCTTGAAGCCAAAATGAAGGTGTTGAACGTAGATGCAAATGGTAACATTAGCGCCCGCCCCGAGTATAAAATACTTGAACAACAAATTAAGTTAGGCATATTGGATAAACGCCGTTATCAGGTAGGCTACTACCCTACGTTAAATGGTTTTATCAGCCACCAACAAAACACATTTGCCAGCAAAGGTGAGTTGAGCCAGTTGGGCAACCCTTGGTTTCCCGGTACTTCATGGGGTCTTACTTTGCACGTACCCATTTTCACAGGTTTCAGGCAGCGTTCGTTTATACAACAAGCCGATTTAAGGTTGCAACAATATCAAATTACTAAAACCCAGTTTGAGCAATCGTACCAAAACGAGGTATTTACAGCCCGTACATCGTACTTGCGCGCTCTTGAAAGCTATAACCTGCAAAAGAAAAACATGGAGTTGGCCACTGAAATTAAACGCATTGCCAAAATTAAACTTCAGGAAGGTTTAGGTACATCACTAGAGTACACAACTGCTGAAACTGAAAGCAATACAACTGAAACGAACCTTTTAATAGCCCTTTACGAACTGATGGTATCTGAACTTGAATACCGCAAGGCTACAGGGGGTAAAATACTTGAATAAACAAAACAAACTATAAAACAATTTCACCAAATCACTAACACAAATGAAAAATATTATAGCATTGGCCCTTGTAGCAATATTGGCCATATCATGCGGAAAACAAGAAACCGACAAGCAAAAGCAGCTTGATGCAATGAAAGCTGAATATGCCGACTTGGGCAAAAAAATTGAAGACCTTGAAAAAGAACTTTCATCAAAAACCAGTGCTGCTGATGTAGCGGTGCCTGTAAAAATACAACCACTTGCTGCTACTACCTTTAAACGCCCTGTAGAAATGCAAGGTGTAGTAGAAAGCGATAAGAATGTGATTGTAGGTAGCGAAGTAGCCGGACGTGTAGTAGATGTATTAGTAAAAGAAGGCCAAAAAGTGAGCGAAGGCCAGTTAATTGCCCGTGTGAACGGTGATATTACTGCTAACTCTATACAAGAAGTTGAAAACGCTTTGAAACTGGCTGAGATTACCTACAAAAAACAAAAAGCCTTGCGCGACCAAAACGTAGGTACTGAAATGCAATTGTTGCAAGCTGAAAACCAACGCGATGCTTTGAAAAAACAACTTGAAACATTGCGCAGCCAATATGCCAAATACAATATCACTTCACCAGTAAGCGGTGTGGTAGATGATGTAATGATAAACAATGGCGAAAACATTATGCCCGGCATGCTTGTAGCCCGTGTGGTAAACAACAACCAGCTTAAAGTTACTGCTCAAATATCTGAAAGGTATGTATCAGCCGTACAAATTGGCGACTCAGTGTACCTTAAATTCCCCGGTATCAACTACACTATGGGCGCTAAAATAGGTGCTGTAGGTCAGGTTATCGATCCTGCAAACCGCACATTTGCTATCACTGTAAACATCTTCAACAACAGCCAAAACCTTAAGCCTAATTTGTTGTCGATGGTTACCATCTTTGATTATGTAAAACCTAACGCGATAGCTGTTCCATCAAATGTAATTAGTACAGATGGTGCAGGAAGTTTTGTATATGTAGTTGAAGAAAAGGGTGGCAAAGCCTATGCAAAAAGAAGAGCAATTAAAGCAGGACAAACTGCAAATGCACTTACTGAAATTACTGAAGGTCTTGTAGCCGGCGACCGTATTGTTACAGAAAATACAAAAGGTCTTGCCGATGGTACCTTGATTTCAATTGTAAAATAATCCAACTCTAATCCTGACTACTACTGTATGAGCACAGATAAAGATAAACAGCTCTTAAAAGAGTTTGGCCTTTCAACCTTCTCTATTAATAATAGAACCAGCGTTTATGTGTTGGTGTTTATTATTGCTATAATAGGTTGGGTAGGCTATGGCGCAATGCCAAAAGAAAGCTTCCCCGAGATTAAGCAATCAATTATCTACGTAGGAACAGTTTACCCCGGTAACTCTCCTACTGATATGGAAAACCTTGTTACCCGCCCTATCGAAAAAGAAATTAAATCGTTAAAGGGCATCAAAAAATTTACCTCTACCTCTATTCAAGATTACTCAACTATTATCGTTGAATTTGACCTTGACATAACCCCCGAAGAAGCCTTACAGGATGTGAAAGATGCGGTGGACAAGATTAAAGGCGATTTGCCCAACGACTTGCCCAACGACCCGAACATTTTTGAAATGGACTTCTCTGAGTTTCCGGTTGTTAACGTAAACATATCGGGTAACTTTAGCTACGATGTGTTGAAAGAAAACGCTGAATACCTAGAAGATGAGTTTGAAAAACTTCCTGAGATTTCTAAAGCTGAGATACGCGGTTTGCTTGACAAAGAGGTGCGTATATCAGTAGATAAAAACCAAATGGAAGCGATGCAAATCAGCTTCGGCGATATTGAAAATGCAATCAAATCTGAAAACATTTCAATGTCGGGTGGTGATATACAAAGCATAGACGGTGATAACATTAACCGCCGCAGTATTCGTATATCAGGTGAATACAAAGATTTTAAGGACTTGGCCAACATTATTGTAAAGGACGAGAACCAAAAAATTGTGTACCTGCGTGATATAGCTACTGTTGAATTTGGCCCTGAAGAAGCTCAAAGCTTTGCCCGCTTGGATAAAAACCCCGTAGTATCAATTGATATTATGAAAAAATCGGGTGAGAACCTTCTGAATGGTATCGACAAGGTGAAACTAATCCTTGAAGATGCACAGAAAAACAAGCTGCCAAAAGGCATGAAAGTGGTTCTTACCAACGACCAAAGTATCCAAACCCGTGATAACGTAAGCAACCTTGAAAACAGTATTATCTCAGGTATTATTCTGGTAGTACTTATCCTGTTGTTCTTTATGGGTGTGCGTAATGCGTTGTTTGTAGGTATTGCCATTCCGCTATCAATGATGTTGGGGTATGCTATCCTGTATTTTATGGGAGCTACACTAAACATGATGGTGCTTTTCTCGCTAATCATGGCCTTAGGTATGTTGGTTGATAACGGTATTGTGGTAGTTGAAAACATTTACCGCTTATACACCAAAGAAGGTTTTAATAAATACGATGCATCAAAATATGGTATTGGTGAAGTGGCATGGCCTATTATTTCATCAACCCTTACTACGGTAGCAGCTTTCCTTCCCCTATTGTTCTGGAATGATTTGATTGGTGAGTTTATGAAATACTTGCCTATTACCATCATCACCGTTCTTTCAGCTTCATTGTTTGTGGCACTGGTAGTAAACCCTGTGCTTACTTCAAGGCTGATGATAAAAGATGAAGAGGATAAAGGTTCTCCCGTTCGTAAATTCTGGATATACAATGTGGTATTAATTGTACCCGGTTTGTTACTTATTGTGGGTGGCAGCCTAACCTTGGGTAACTTGTTATTGCTGTGGGCATTGCTGCGCATACTAACCCGTTATTACTTTAAACCTGCGTCTATCCGTTTCCAAAACAACGGTTTGGTGAAACTTGAAAACCTATACCTGCGTGTTGCTAAATGGTGTTTCACTCACACCAAAACCATTTTCTTCTCAACAACAGCACTGATGATTTTCAGTTGGATGTTCTTTGCAAAAAGCGATGTAAAAGTTACGTTCTTCCCCGATAACGACCCCTTGTACTTTAACGTGTTTGTTGAAATGCCATTGGGTACTGATATTGAACGTACTAATGCTTTTACCAAGCAATTGGAAACTAAAATTGACAGTGTGCTAAAACCCCATAAGAAAATTGTGGAGGCTATGCTGGCACAAGTAGGTGAAGGTACCTCTGACCCTAACGAGGGTGTACAGCAAGGTGCTATGCCACACAAAGCGCGTATTACAGTTACGTTTATTAAAACCGAAGACCGTATGAAGATGGAAGGTGTTGCCACCACATCACAAGTGCTTGAAGATGTACGTGCGGCTTTGCAAGGAATACCTGAAGCCAATATTTCGGTAGAAAAGAACCGTGACGGCCCCCCGGTTGGTAAGCCTATTAACGTTGAGGTAAGTGGTGAAAACTACGACACCTTGATTAAATACACCAACTTGATGCTTGCCTATATGGATGCTGAAAAGATACCCGGTGTAGATAAACTTGAAACCGACCTTGAAGATAGCAAACCCGAAATGATAGTGAAAATTGACCGTGAAGCGGCTCGTCGTTTCGGAATCTCTACCTTCAGTATTGCTAATACCATCCGTACAGGTAGCTTTGGTAAAGAAGTCTCTAAGTTTAAAGAAGGTGAAGACGATTTCCCAATCAACTTGCGCTTGAAAAACGACCAACGTTATAACGGTAGCAATTTGATGAACCAGTTAATTACGTTCCGTAACCCTTCAAACGGACAAATTGTTCAAGTGCCTATTTCGGCAGTTGCTACGGTTGATTACGGTACCACTTTCGGTTCGGTAAAACGTAAAGACATGGACAGGGTAATTGCTATCTACTCAAACGTTAAAGAAGGTTACAGTGCTAACGAAATAGTACCTAAATACAAAGCCTTGCTAGAAGGATTTGAACTGCCTGCCGGCTACGATTACAAATTTACCGGTGAGCAAGAAGAGCAAAGCAAATCATCAGAATTTATGGGTCGTGCATTTATGATAGCGTTCATGCTTATATTCCTGATTATTGTGGCTCAGTTCAACAGTATCATCAACCCCGCTATTATCATGCTTTCGGTATTGTTTAGTACCATCGGTGTGTTTATGGGTTTTGGTATCTTCCAAATGGATTTCTCAATCCTGATGTGCGGTTTGGGTATTATATCATTGGCCGGTGTGGCTGTAAACAACGCGATTGTATTGATTGACTTTACCGACCTAAGTATAAAACGCCGCAAACAAGAATTAGGTCTTAGTGAAGATGAGAGTTTGCCAATAAACGAGTTAGTAGAAACCGTTGCAATTTCAGGAAGTACCCGTTTGCGCCCTGTATTGCTAACTGCAATCACCACAGTATTGGGTCTTGTGCCCCTTGCTATGGGTATAAACATTAACTTCTTTACCATATTGAGCGAATACCACCCGCACATATATATAGGTGGAGATAGTGCAATGTTCTGGGGTCCTCTATCGTGGACTATTATTTTCGGTTTGATAGTTACAACTTTCCTAACCCTGCTTGTAGTTCCTGTAATGTATATTATCAGTGAGAAAGTACAAATGCGTTGGTTTAGAAAGAAGTCTAGTGACGAACCATCAATAACTGCTGCTGAAGATTCAGTAACAGAATAACCAAGCCCTCCTTTTTAGTTTCGTTATATATCCCGCCTGTGCTTTGCGCAGGTGGGATTTTTTTTACATCTGAACTAATTTTCAACTTCAAAAACAAAAAAAAACTACATTGCGGTAACATTTTTGGGACATTAAACATCTTAATAAAAACTAAAGAGTAAAAATGAAAAAGCTTTACATTTTCTTAATGGCCGGTGCACTTGCACTTGGTGCTGTATCGTGCAGTAAAGACGATAATAGCAGCAGTAACAATAATAATGGCGGCGGTAACAACCCTACTGTTGATGTATGGGCAAAATCTACCGGAAAGTTTATTGGTGATGTTACCAACGGACAAGGTACAACTTCAAACATGAGCGTTACTGTAACTAAACTTAGCGATGCTAAAGTGAGGATAACCCCCGGCCCCGAAAACACCAAAATGCAAACTGTTGATGTGTTTGTGTTTAAAAACGATACTTCTATTTACCACCAACAAGGTACTCTTGATGGTAGCTTTTATGTGATTGCAAACAGCAACCCTCCTCAAATTGTTTATACTCAAAACAGCGGTAACATTAGTTTTTTTGGACAAAAGCAATAATCCTGCTCTACTTTATACAGCATAAAAAAAGCCCCGCTTGCAGCGGGGCTTTTTGTTTATCATCGGTGGTTACATTACCTTCCCAATGTTGAGTTTTTACCTGCTTCGGCATCCTTCACCAACTGGTCGGCCTGCTTGCGGGCTTCGTTTACCAAACCATCGGCTTTAGCATCGCCTTCGGCAATCGCTTTATCTGCTTTGGTGCGTGCTTCTGCTTTCAATTTATCAGCCACTTTTTGTGCAGCCGCTTTAGCTATCGGATTATTACCCGCCAACTTCACCTTATCGTCAGCTTGTTTATTCGCTTCGGCCAAAATTGCATCGGCTTGCTTCCTCGATTCAGCTTTCAGCGCATCCGCTTTCTTTTGAGCCTCGGCAATTAGTTTTTCTCCTTGCGCTTTGGCAGCATCAATACGTTTTTGCAATTCAGCATTTGCCTTGTCAATGGCTTTATCCTTTTCTTCGTTCAACTTTTGCTTGGCTGCATCTTTCACATCGTCCAAGGTGTTTTTAGCAATCTCCTTTAAGCTGGTTTTAATGGTAGGATTTGTGGTGAAACCACCTATCAAAGCATTCACATTAATAATTTCACTGGGTTTAAGCGCTATTCCCTTTTTACCTACCTCGGCAAGCATGTTATCAAGCGCTGCATTTGCACCACTGCCAAACAAGCTGCGCGGAATATCCAGTTTCACATCATAATCCAACGATTGGTCTAATCCAGACGAGCCTGAAATAAGCATATTTACACCACTGGTAGCCAGTTTAAACGGTTGCAGCTTTATGCGTCCGTCTTCTACACTAAACATCAGCAGTATTTTATTCAAATCCAACGATTGCAGCTTATCTACTTTCAAGGTGTTTGATAGCTTCATCATCGGTGGGTAACCTGCTAGTGCAGCCTTGGGTATCTCTAATTTACCACTACTGGTTAAGCTGCTTAGCAATGGCATCATATCACCACCCAACAGCGTGTTTAAATCAAAATTGGCTGATATTTTACCGTTGATGTATTGGGCAATGGGTGCCAACTGCTTCACGGTATTCATGTATTTAAATGCTTCGCCTGCATCAATGCTTGTAACGGCAAAATTCAGCTTGGTTTCGGGTTTCAACGGATTAGCGGTGCTGTAGCTTCCGTTCATTTTTACATTACCGCCAAAAATATCCGTACGCACATTGTTAAGCAACACAGCACCATCAGCAACTTTAGCCATACCGCCCATGTTTTTCAACTCAAGGTTGTCGTACAAAAAGCGATTAACCGCTAAGTTTAATGTAAAATCAATATTCTTAGGAACTTCAACCACAGTAAGCGGAACTGTATCGGCCGGTGCGGGAGTTTCAGTACCATTGGTTTCTCCTGTCAGGTATTGGTTGGCATCAAACAAGTTTGATTGCATATCCAACTCCCCTTTCAATATAGCATTACCCAAGAAATAACTGAAAAAGTTGCTCAAGCTGCCTTTCATGTTCACATCGCTGTTACCTAACACCGCCGCAAAAACAGGCATTTCAACTGTTTTGGGGTTAAAATTCAACTGGGCGTTGGTAATAGTGGTTTTGGGCAAGCTGTCGGTATCATACACTACATTAGTAGCCGTCATACTACCCGATGCATTAAAATCTTCATAGTTGCCACTCTCAAGGGTTGATACACGGCCTTTTGCACTCATATCGGCAGCAATCAACCCACTAAGGGTTGTGCCTTTTTCAAGCGGTGCCAATTTTGATACTTGAGCCAAATCTACCCTACCCTTTACGTTCATATCTACATAAGGGTCGGTAGTGGGATTTTTAGCCAATAACCTGGCACTAAACGGCTCGTTAGCCAATATAAAATCAAATTTTTTCAGGTCGATAACCGTGTTGTCAATTACCCCGTCAGGGTTGGTAACATTCAGGTTCACAAATATGCTGCGCATATCGGCAGGCATACCGGGATATTGGAACATCCCGTTATCTATCACCAAATTGATGATAAACGCAGGCAGTGATTTTTCGTTATAGATACCTTTTAAACTGCCGTCAAGTCCTAATTTACCTGAGGTTTTAACGTTTGCAAAATCTTTGGTGTACACCGCAGGTATCAGCGATAAAATATTTTTAAAGTCGGTTTTGCGGGCAGCAAACTTCAAATCCATTTGTATGTCCTCGGCAGGCATGGCGACAAAACCATCAAAGCCTGCAAACAACTCATTCAGTTGAAGTTCGTTTTCTTTAAACGTAAACTTCATCTGCTTCATGTCCATTTCCAAATCGGCTTTTAGGTTGGCTTTCACCTTGTTCAGGTAATTCAAGCCGTCCATACCTACCGTCACAGCTTGCGCATCGGTTTTGGTTTGCAGGGTAAAAAGGTCTTGGGTAAAATCACCGCTAAGGGTATGGTTCAAACCTTCAAGTGCACTGTAAATACCACCTTGCTGGTCGTCATAAACAATGCGTCCGTTTATGATTTCAAATTTCTTTAAACCTAATTTAAAGGATGAAGTTGTATCCGCAGGGGCAGCCGTTGCGGTATCGGTACTCGGCTTCATTATATCCCAGTTGGCTTTACCGTCTTTACGCACTTTTGCATAAATACGGGGATTATCCAACACAATGGAGTTAATCTGAATTTTATCGCCTGATATAACAGACATTACATCCAGGGTAGCCGAAAAACGCTGCACAGAAACCAGTGTATCGCTATCAGTACTATCTGCAATGCTGAATTTCTTAAGCTCAATAGTAAACTGAGGGAAGTTTTTAAACAGGCTAAGGGATATATCGTTATCAAAATCAACGGTGGCGGTAAGTTGTTTGTTGGCTTCTTTTTTCACCAACTCCACAATTTTACCCTTAAATATAAAGGGCAGGGCGATAACAACACCCAATAACACTACAACTACAATGGCTGTGATTTTAAAAAACTTCTTCATCGGCTTTTTGTATTATACGCTGCAAAGCTACTAAGTTAGACGGTTATAGCCTGTATTAGTTACATCCCTGCAAAAAAATATCTGTGTTTTTAGTATTGTACCTTAAACGCAAAAACCAAGCCCCTATTTTAGAACGACTTGTTAATTTTTGTTTTCCTTTCACTACCCCTAAAACAAAAAAGCCCCTTTCGGGGCTTCTTAAAGTATATTGTTCTATGAGAAAAAATTAGTCAACTGTAATTTCAAACGGCATGCGGGTTTGTATGCCTTGCACACGCATTGCACGTTTCATTTGCATGTAGTAAGTATAGCTTTCGCCCAATTCTTCTTTCAGCATTTTGGCTTTGGTTTCAGCACTCATGCTCTTAAAGAATTCTTCAAACGGGTTTTTCTCAACGGGCAATTCAGTAATACGGTAGTTGGTTAACCCTGCTTTTTTAGCAGCGATGTCTAATGCTGTTTGCATACCACCCATCACATCCACCAAGCCGCGGGCTTTAGCATCTTCGGCAGTCCAAACACGGCCTTGAGCAATTTCGTGCACTGCTGCAGTATCCATTCCCCTGCCTTTTGATACAACCCCTAAAAACTGACGGTAAACGTCTTCAACATATCCTTGTATGATGGCTTTTTCGCCTTCGGTAAAAGGACGGTCGGGACGGCCAAGTTCTGAAAACTCGCCTTTTTTTACACCATCTAAATGAATACCCAATTTATCGTTCAACAAACCTTTCATGTTGGGTAGCATACCAAACACACCTATCGAGCCGGTAATGGTATTAGGTTGTGCCACAATAGTATCAGCAGCCATAGCAATGTAATAACCGCCAGATGCAGCCACATCACCCATAGATACGATAAGAGGTTTTGTTTTCTTTAATAAGGCAAGCTCGCGCAATATCACATCAGATGCCATTGCACTACCGCCGGGCGAGTTGATGCGCAACACAACAGCTTTAATTTTATCGTTGGTGCGGGCTTTTATAATAGCTTCGCGTAAGCTGTGCGAACCAACAGTGGCTTCATCGCCGCTGCCGTCAACTATATCGCCTACTGCATACAAAATGGCAATTTTACCTTGGTTTTCGCTGTCTTTATTCTCACCGTCAACTTTTACATCGCGGTAATCATACGCCGATACAAAATCAATTTTGTCATCACCGCCGGTACCCAACTTTTTGCGGATTTCAGCCAACACCTCATCGTGGTGTTTCAAAGCGTCAATCATTTTCAAATCCACAGCAGTTTTGGCAGTGCGGATTTCCATTTTATCGGCAATTTCATACAAACGCGCGGTATCAATTTTGCGGCTTTCTGAAATACCTTTGATAAACGTACCGTACAACGAGGTTAGGTACACGTTTATTTGCTCCTCGTTCTCAGGGCTTAGGTCCTCACGGATAAAGGGCTCAACGGCACCTTTAAATTTACCTGCCTTAAACACCTGCATTTCTATGCCCAGCTTATCCAGCATGCTTTTAAAGAAAGTAATGTTTACCGACATACCGTTGAAAATCAACTCACCCGACGGGTCTAAGAAAACCTTATCGGCTGTACTGGCCAGGTAATAATTACGCTCGGCATAAATCTCTGAATAGGCATAAACGAATTTGCCCGATTTTTTAAAATCGATAATGGCTTCACGTAAATCTTGCAAATTGGCAAAACCTGCATGAAAACCTGAGCCAAACTCGATAAAGATACCGCTCATGTGTGCATCGGCTTTGGCCTTTTTGATGCTACGGATAACATCGTACACACCCGCGGAGTTGTTTGATTCAAAGTTGCTGAAGTTATAATTAACAAAGGGATTTTCAGAGGTGCGATCTTCTAAGTACGTATCCAGTTTAAGGTGTAAAACACTGTTGGCTGATACTTTTACTTCTTTCTTTTCGCTGAAACTTGAAACCGTTGCGGCTATAATTCCGAAAACGATAAATACAAGTAAGATGCCTGCCAGCACAAAGCCGAACATTGAGGCAAACATCATTTTAAAAAATTGTTTCATGATACTCTTTCGTGGTTAAAACTTAACAAGTTTAGTGATGGAACTCAAGGTTCCGTCATTTACTTGTACAAAGTAACAACCCGAAATCAGCGTCGTAACATTTATATCGGTAAAACTTTCATTTAAAACGGTAGAATAAACACATTTTCCTGCCAAATCATAAAAATTAACCGTGGCAGGATAGTTTAATGCGCGGTCGGCACTAAGCGTAACTGCAGCATTTGCAGGGTTTGGAAACAAGCTGATATTGGTTCGTGCAGCCTCATTAATTCCTAAGCCTGATACATTGGCAGTAAAGGCCATAATGGTTTCGTTAAACCCTTGTGCCTTAAAGCTGAATGAATCGGTAAAGTTGGTGCCTACTGTTTTAGCGGTGAAGCTGAACACCAAACGTTTGGTTTCGCCCGGTTGTATGGTGAAAGAACCTACCAATGCAGAAACATTTGTTTGCGGTTTAGGGTTAATGGCTGATAGCGTGTAATCAACCGCTGCTTTACCGGTGTTGGTAAGCACCGCCACATAATTAATAGTCTCGTTTAATGACACATACCCAAAGTTTACGGGTTGGCTGTAAGTAAGTTCGTATTTTTTAACCGGAGTTGGAGCTGTACCTGCAAAGTTGCTGATACGCTCAATAAACTCAGGATGGTCGGTAAAAGGGTTGCGGTTACCTTGCACTTGCGCAGCGCGCTCGTGACGGATAGAATCTTTTGGGGTAACGGGAAACTGTGCTGCCCATCCGCGCAACAAATCTTCTTGCGGGTCAAAAAAGTTGGTATAATCTTGATAACGGGTAACAAAATAGAACATGGCCCTTGCTGCTGTTCCTTTGTGCTCGTTACGGGGCTCAAATTTTTGGTTATCGCTCAGTGAACCGCCCACCATCCAAACAGGAGAGGTTACAATGCCGAAAGGGTCATCGCTGCGGCGGGTATTTGCAGGCCCATCGGCAGGAAACAAATGATGGACATCTGAAAACATAGGGTCTTGCGAAGTGTATTTGCTGCGTGGAAAATTATGTTCGGCAGTAAAGTCTTCCGCTACAGCACCGGCTCGGGTATTAAACTTGGCCTTACGCCCTATATACACACACTCTACACTATCGTTGTTATTATCTACATAGGCATACATTTGGTCGCGCACCACTGTATAGCCCAACGTATTAGCTGATGAAATTTTAGCTTTTAGCGCGGCCATTAAATCACCTTCCCACTTGTTTTGTGTGGTACTATAATAGGTGTTACTATAAAACCCTGTGCCTTTTAGGTGTACATTATAAGCACCATAAGGACTTTGGGTGCTGATTATTAGCTCATTGTTGTAATCAACATTGTGTCGGGGACGAAACTTCACATTCACCACTTTAGAGTTCATGGCAGGTATGTTTACCAAGGTGTCGCTAAGCGTAAAATCACTATTCGTGGTCTTTAGCTTCACCCCTTGCATATCAAACGGAGCATCGTTGTATATGGTTATATTAACTCCCGAGGTTACATACTTAAATAAGGTACCGTACTTAACTGTATCGGTTGAAACCCTTAATTTTTGTGCATTTATGCCCAACGCCATAAAAACAGCGATGGCGGCAACGGTAATTTTCTTTATCATAAACCTTGCAAAATTACTGCTTTGATTTTGCACATAGGTTGCCATGCTATTAAATTAATACGGGTAATCTTACATGTTTAGTGTTGCTTTGAACGAAGGGCATACCTCTCGAAGGGTTTAAAACCCTTCGTAAGGAAATACCCAACAGAACGGGATTTTATATCCTGTTCGAAATGAATTTCATTTTGAGAAACATTTCAATCTAATCTATACTGCTCAACGACGGGCATAAAGCCCGCCTCTATTTGTGGTATGCCCCACGAAGGGTTTTAAACCCTTCGTGGGGGAAATACACAACAGAACAGGATTTCACATCCTGTTCTAAAGATTTATTGGCTAAATGAATTTAAAAATTTCATTTCCGTGTCAAAGTCATTATTGGCATGGTGCTGTTGCTGGTTTTGAATGTATTTGATTACCGCCCCTACTTTATATGAGCTTACTGAAAACGCTCCGTAACCATCTTGCCATTCAAAATACTCCTCCATTTCAATTTGGTGATTTAGCCATGTAGATGTGCTACCCTTAATATTTTTTACAATCTCACTTATTGAATGTGTTGGGTGAAGGCGCAATAAAATATGTACATGATCAGGCATACCATTCATTTCAACCACATCATATCCTTTACTTTCACACACCTCAAGCACCTTGGAATAGAGTATTTGCTTGGCCTCTTCGTGAATTAGGTGCCTTCTCTTTTTAACTCCCCATACCAAATGAACCCAAAGCGATAACTTATTTTGTCCCATTTTAATTTCATTTATTCTTTCATAACTCTCGACGGGCATAAAGCCCGCTGCTATTTGTGGCATACCCCACGAAGGGTTTAAAACCCTTCGTGGGGAAATACCTAACAGAACAGGATTTCACATCCTGTTCTTCAAATTCTGTCATTTTATACAAGCTGCATGAAAAAAAGTAAACACACGATTACTTTTTAGTCTATTCACCTTTTAATGTAATTTTGTGGCATGGATTTAAGCGCACTCACTGCCCTATCGCCGGTTGACGGTCGTTACCGCAAAACCACACTTTCGCTGGCTCAGTATTTTTCTGAGTTTGGCCTGATACGCTACCGCGTTTTGGTGGAAATTGAATACCTGATTTATTTATCAGAAATACCTTTACCACAGCTGGCCGGCAAAATAAATGATGTACAAAAAAACCAGTTGCGCGATATATACCGCAACTTTATACTGAGCGACGCTGAGGAAATAAAACAAACGGAGAAAACCACCAACCACGATGTGAAAGCGGTGGAATATTTTGTAAAAGACCGCTTAAAAGAACTTGATTTAATTGAGATAAGCGAGTTTGTACACTTTGGTCTTACCTCGCAAGACGTAAACAACACCTCGGTGCCTTTAAGTTTAAAAGAAGGACTTAACGACGAACTACTGCCCAAACTGAATGAGGTGAACGACTTACTACGCGTGAAGGCCGAAGAGTGGAAAAACATTACCATGTTGGCTAAAACCCACGGTCAGCCTGCATCACCTACCAAATTGGGCAAAGAAATAATGGTGTTTGTTGAGCGTATAGAAAACCAACTGCTGTTGCTTAAAACCATTCCGTTTTCGGCAAAGTTTGGCGGAGCTACCGGAAACTTTAACGCCCACAATGTAGCCTACCCTGAACTTGATTGGCGCGTATTGGGTAACGAGTTTGTGAACAACCGTTTGGGACTAACCCGTATGCAGTACACCACCCAAATTGAACACTACGATAACCTTGCCGCATTGTGTGATACGCTAAAGCGTATTAACAATATTATGATTGATTTTTGCCGCGATGTATGGACGTACATCTCGATGGATTACTTTAAACAGCAATTAAAAGCAGGTGAAGTAGGCAGCAGTGCCATGCCACACAAGGTAAACCCCATTGATTTTGAAAATGCGGAAGGTAACTTAGGTGTTGCCAACGCATTGTTTGAACATTTTGCGGCAAAACTACCCATCAGCCGCCTACAGCGCGACCTTACTGATAGTACTGTACTGCGCAATATAGGTGTACCCATTGCTCACTCGCTTATTGCCTATACTTCTATTATTAAAGGCGCCAATAAGTTGCTGTTGAACAAAGACGCGATTGACCTTGACCTTGAAAGTAACTGGGCGGTTGTAGCCGAAGCCATACAAACCGTTTTGCGCCGCGAAGGTTACGAAAAACCTTACGAAGCTTTAAAAGCATTAACACGTACTCACCACAAAGTAACTAAGCAAAGCCTGGCCGAGTTTATTGATACCTTGAACGTGGATGATACTGTGAAGACTGAGTTGAAGAAGATTACACCGTTTAATTATGCAGGTGTTTTTTAGTCTTAATGTAATTTTTTCTGCCGCTTGATTTTTTTTAAAAACAATTAAAAACTAACAAGTGTTAATCAGTTTGAATTTAGATGAATTCTAAATTTAGAAAAGGTGTTGTTATTGGTTAACACACCATTAAATTTGCCCCGTTAAAAAACTACCTCTCAATATAAGTAAACACACATGAATTGGGTAATCAAAACATTATCATCGTCAATAGGTAAAAAAGTAACAATGAGCCTCACAGGCTTGTTCTTGTGCTCATTCCTTGCCGTGCACCTTAGCGGGAACCTTCAATTACTTAAATCTGACGGTGGATTGGCCTTTAACGAGTATGCGGTTTTTATGACCACATTCCCCGTGATCAAATTCATTTCATACGGCTTGTATGCTACCATTTTGTACCATGCTGTTATGGGCCTTTATCTTGCCAATAAAAATATGGCTTCGCGTAAAAGCAAGTATGCGGTTGCCCCCGGCAATGCTACCAGCTTTTGGGCTAGCCGCTGGATGGGTGTTTTAGGTACCATCATCTTGGTGTTTATTGCTGTGCACATGAGCGATTTTTGGGCTGAGTACCACTGGGGAAAAGTACCTTATGCTCAATATGAAATTGATTTGAACAGCGGCCATACAATAGCTACTGACACTGCTGTAGCTCCTATTGAAGCCAAAATGCAGGAAACCTATACTCAAACTACCAAAACAATCATTGTAAAAGACCTTTACCGTGAGGTGCAAAGTGCGTTTAAGCAACCTCTGTTAGTATTGTTGTACATTTTTGCAATGGGTGCTTTGGCATTTCACTTGGTGCACGGTTTCAAAAGTGCATTCCAAACTTTGGGTGTAAATCATAACAAATACAACGGCCTTATTAAGTTTATAGGTGTTTGGGTGTTTGGTATCATCATACCCATCCTTTTTGCACTTATTCCTATTAGTATTTTCATCAGCTAATTCATTAGATAGGCTACAACAATATACTTTGTACCATATACTAAATACAGTATAAACAATGTCTGACAAATTAAATTCAAAAATCCCCGCAGGTGCCATTAGTGAAAAATGGACCAACCATAAGTTTAAACTAAAGCTGGTAAACCCTGCCAACAAACGTAAGTACGATATTATTGTAGTGGGAACCGGTTTGGCAGGTGCTTCTGCCGCGGCATCACTGGCAGAATTGGGGTATAACGTAAAGGCATTTTGTTTTCAGGACAGTGCCCGCCGTGCGCACTCTATTGCTGCACAAGGGGGTATTAACGCTGCCAAAAACTATAAAAACGACGGTGACAGTGTGTACCGTTTGTTTTATGATACCGTAAAAGGTGGTGACTACCGCGCCCGCGAAGCAAACGTTCACCGTTTGGCGGAGGTGAGTGTGAATATTATTGACCAATGCGTGGCTCAAGGAGTTCCTTTTGCCCGTGAATATGGCGGCTTGTTAGATAACCGTTCATTTGGCGGCGCTCAAGTATCTCGTACTTTCTACGCCAAAGGCCAAACCGGACAACAGTTGTTGTTGGGTGCATACAGTGCTATGAACCGCATGATTAATGAAGGCTCGGTAACAATGTATGAGCGCCACGAAATGCTGGATGTGGTTGTTGTTGACGGTCATGCACGCGGTATTATTGCCCGTAACATGGAAACCGGCGAAATTGAACGCCACAGCGGTCATGCCGTATTGCTTTGCACAGGCGGCTACGGCAACGTATTTTTCCTTTCAACCAATGCCAAGGGTAGCAACGTAACTGCTGCATGGCGTGCCCACAAAAAAGGTGCGTTCTTCGGTAACCCTTGCTACACCCAAATACACCCTACTTGTATTCCCGTATCGGGCGACCACCAATCGAAGCTGACCCTTATGTCAGAATCGTTGCGAAACGACGGCCGCGTATGGGTACCAAAAGCAGTAGGGGATAAACGTAAAGCTAAAGACATACCCGAAGCTGAAAGGGATTACTACCTAGAGCGTAAATATCCATCATTCGGTAACCTTGTTCCCCGCGACGTGGCCAGTCGTAACGCAAAAGAAATGTGCGACGAAGGCCGTGGTGTTGGTTCAAGCGGTTTAGCAGTTTACCTTGATTTTGCTGATGCTATCAAGCGTTTAGGCAAAGCAGCGGTAGAAGCTAAATATGGTAACTTGTTTGACATGTACAAACAAATTACGGGCGAAAACCCTTACGAAGAACCCATGCGTATATATCCTGCCGTTCACTATACAATGGGCGGTTTGTGGGTAGATTATAACTTGATGACTACTGTACCCGGCTTGTATGCTTTGGGTGAAGCTAACTTTAGCGACCACGGTGCTAACCGTTTGGGAGCATCTGCTTTGATGCAAGGTTTGGCCGATGGTTACTTCGTAATTCCTTATACTATTGGTGATTACTTGGCCGATGTTGAGCGTAAGCCTGTATCAACCGACTTGCCTGAGTTTGCTGAAGCTGAGAATGTAGTGAAAGAACGCATCAACAAGCTGTTGAGCATACAAGGTACTGAGAGCGTTGACTATTACCACAAAAAACTGGGTAAAGTAATGTGGGATAAATGCGGTATGGCCCGTAACGAAAAAGGCTTGAAAGAAGCTAAAGAAGAAATTCGTGCCATCCGTGAAGAGTTTTGGAAAAACGTACGTGTAACCGGTACCGGTGCCGAACTAAATCAAGAGCTTGAAAAAGCTGGCCGCGTGGCTGACTTTTTAGAGCTTGGCGAATTGATGGTTGACGATGCTTTGCACCGCAACGAATCATGCGGCGGTCACTTCCGTGAAGAATACCAAACCGAAGACGGTGAAGCAAAACGTGATGACGAAAACTATTCATACGTTGCCGCTTGGGAATACAAAGGCGACGGACAAGCCGAAACTCTTCATAAAGAAGACTTGGCGTTTGAAAACGTTAAACTAACCACTAGAAGTTACAAATAAGAAACAGTTTACAGTTTTAGGCTTACAGTTTTAAGTTGAAAGGCAATCACCTAAATCTTAAAACATAAAACTTAAAACCAACTAATAAACAGGAAACTTTAAACTGAAAACAGAGAATATGAACCTTACACTGAAAGTTTGGAGGCAAAAAAACAGAAATACTGAGGGTAAATTTGAAACCTATCCTGCAAAGGATGTTTCGCCCGATATGTCGTTTCTTGAAATGCTGGATGTGGTGAACAACGGCTTGGTGCGCGACGGCAAAGAGCCTGTTGCTTTTGACCACGATTGCCGCGAAGGTATTTGCGGTAGTTGCAGCATGTATATAAATGGCCGTGCACACGGACCCATTAAAGGTGTAACCACCTGCCAGTTGCACATGCGCAGCTTTAACGAAGGTGAAACCATTACCATTGAGCCTTGGCGTGCAAATGCATTTCCTATTATCAAAGATTTGGTGGTAGACAGAAGTGCTTTTGACCGCATACAAAGGGTTGGCGGTTATATTTCAGTAAACACAGGTTCAGTACCTGATGCTAATGCTACACCTATACCTAAAGACAATGCCGACGAGTCATTCAACATGGCGGCTTGTATTGGTTGCGGTGCTTGCGTTGCCGCTTGCAAAAACTCATCAGCAATGTTGTTTGTGGGTGCTAAAGTAAGCCAGTATGCATTGTTACCTCAAGGACAATCTGAACGCGACAACCGTGCATTGAACATGGTAGAACAAATGGACGAAGAAGGCTTTGGTGCTTGTACCAACACCGGTGCTTGCAGCGCTGAGTGCCCCAAAGAAATTCCTCTTACGGCTATTGCCCGCCTGAACCGCGAGTATTTACGCGCCAGTTTGAGCAAACAACTTAAATAAGTCAATCGATTTTATAGAAAAAGGCCCTGCAATATTGTAGGGCCTTTTTTCGTATAAACTTACGCTTAAGTCCTTGTTAAATATCGTAATTAGTTTAACTTCGTACGTTAGGAATTTTATATACTTTTAACTCCTTACCCCCTCTTTTAAAGTGAAAATGAATTTGAAAAAACATATACTCTCCCTTTTAGTAGTTTTTCTTTCAACGTTCTCTTACTCGCAGGTTATCACTCCCACTCCGGCTTCTGCCGTTGATACTGCTTGTTTGGGCGATACCTCATTTGCGCAGGTATTATTTTATAACAACGGTAACAACCCGCTTGTTATTGATTCAATAGTATCCCCCGGAGGAGGTTTTGGCCATAAAGGTGCTTTCCCTATTACTATTAGTATTGCATCAACTTATCCCAACAACTTTTACCCTGTAGATTTTTACTACTTTGGTTCTACGTTGGGCTTGCACAGGGATACGTTTTACGTGTACACAAATGCTGCCAACGTTCCCCGTCCTTTTAAGCTGGCCGCATCTATGTTTTATGTGCCCAGCCCATCGCCCTCTTTTACCGTTAACGATACCGACCAATGCCGCAATGCAAATAGCTTTGTATTTACCAATACTTCGACTATAACATCAGGTACTATGACCTATGATTGGTTTTTTGACGATGCCACTACATCAACAGCAACATCACCCTCAAAAAACTATACAACGGCTGATACCTTCAACGTAACCCTTATTGCAAGTTCAAATTATGGTTGCGAAAGTGTTTACCAACGTAATGTTATTGTATTTCCCAGTGTGGCCACTCTTATCAGCAGTTCATCTACGGTGGACTGTTTAAACGAAAACTCTTTTACGTTTAATGATGCCAGCACACTTTCATCGGGTAACTATACTGTTAAGTGGTATTTTGGCGACGGGGACTCGAGTACCCAATCAAACACCTCTCACATTTACACCCAAGACTCATCCTCATTTAAGTTGCGTTTGGTAGCCACCAGCGATAAAGGTTGTACTACATCAGATTCTCAGGATATTTTTGTGTACCCCTCTCCCATCGCATCGTTTAATATCAACGATAGTACACAATGTCTTAACGGCAACTCGTATGCATTTACCAGTACTTCTACCGTTAAAAGCGGTGGTTTAACTTATAACTGGAATTTTGGTGATGCCACCTCGTCAACCGCAACTAATCCTTCTAAAAACTATCTTACTTCGGGTAGTCGAAATGTGAGGTTAGTGGTGCGTAGCGACTTTGGTTGCCCCGATACCCTTATTAAACCCGTGACGGTTTACAGCAAGCCTAACGTAAACTTTAGTATTAGCGATAGCACGCAGTGCCTTGTAAACAACTTTTTCTCGTTCACTAACTTATCAAGTATTACAGCTCCTGATACGATGTTTTACTTGTGGAGGTATGGTGATGGCGGAACATCAACCGATACCAATACCAGCCATCAGTATACTGCTGTAGGCTCATACCCTGCGAAGCTTGTGGTTACCTCTAACAACGGTTGCAAAGACTCACTAACCCGCACGGATGTGTTATACCCCCACGCCGATGCTGAGTTTATTATCAACGACTCTAGCCAGTGTTTAAATACCCAAAGTTTTGCCTTTGCAAACATTTCAAGCACACCCTCAGGCGGTACGATTGCGGGCTATTCTTGGAGATTTGGAAATGGCGACACCAGCAACGTTACCAATCCTACAAAATCAAACTACGGAGCTGCCGACACATTAACTGTAATGTTGATTGCCCGTACTACCGAAACTTGCTATGATACTGCAAGCAAACAAGTGATAATTTACCCTGTACCACAGGTGAAGTTTATTATCCCTGACACTGCATTGTGTTTCAACGGACACCAGTTTGTGTTTAACGATACATCTACTATTGATTACGGAACGCTTACCCATAACTGGCAATTTGGCGATGGAGGTACATCAAAACAAGCCGATACGGTATATACCTACGCAGGCCTTTCTACCTTCTATACAGTTAATCATACAGTAACTTCTGACCAAGGTTGTGCTGCAACAGGGTTTGACAGTGTGTACTTATTCCCTTCGCCCACGGCTGATTTCTCAACTACTGATTCAACCCAATGTTTACGTGGCAACTCATATACATTCTTTGATGCCAGCTCAGTAAGCAGCGGTACTATTACACATTTCTGGAAATTTGGTAACACCGATACATCCAGCCAAATAAACCCTGTGTATGTGTACAATTATGCAGATACATTTAATGTAATATTAACCGTAACCAGCGATAAAGGCTGTACCGACTCAACCACATTAAACAGCATTGTGTACCCCCACCCTGCTACCCGGTTTACTGTAAACAACAACAATCAGTGTTTTGTAGGCAATGCGTTTAACTTTGCTGATAACTCAACCATTCCATACGGTACATTATCTTACTTCTGGGATTTTGGTGATGCTACCAATGCTAACACAACTACGTTTAATAAATCATATACCAGCGCTGATACTTTTGACATTATTTACACAGTAACCTCAGACCAAGGTTGCGATAGCTCAATTACCAGCCGTGTGTTTGTTAACCCCTCTCCTACAGCAAGCTTCACCATTAACGACAGCACCCAGTGCTTAAACGGAAACCAGTTTTTATATACAAACACCAGTACTGTTAGTAGCGGAAACCTATTTTATGAGTGGGATTTCGGTAACGGAAGTACTTCTACATCGTTCAACGGTGGAGCTATATATATAACTACGGGCAGTTACTTGGTGCGCTTAAAAGTCCGTACAAACTTTAACTGCGAAGATTCAACAAGGCATACCGCATCCGTATTCCCCAAGCCAACAGCTTCATTTGCTATTAACGACCCTATACAGTGTTTTGGAGTAAATAATTTTGTGCTTACCAATAACAGCTCTATTTCATCAGGAACTTTGACCTATTTCTGGGATTTGGGCGATGGTACCACCAGCACACAAACCAATGTTACCCACGCATACCTTGTGCCCGATACTTTTGTGGTAAGGTTTAGGGCTACATCTACCGACGGCTGTTCAGACTCAATCCAACGTAATCTGTTTGTTCATCCCGATCCTACTGCGGCATTTACAGTAGACGATAGTACGCAGTGTTTAGATGGTAACTTATTTACGTTTACCAATAACTCTACCATTGCCTCGGGTACAATGGCTTACATATGGAACTATGGCGACTTTAGTGCCGATTTGGTAGCAAACCCTCCGCCAAAAGAATACACCAATGCCGATACGTTTGATTTATCGTTGATAATTACGGCTACAGCCGGTGGCTGTGCTGATACCGCTCTTGGTAGAGTGTTTGTGTACGATACTCCTGACCCGACGTTTAATGGTCTTGCTAAGCAGTACTGTGTAAATAGTCCTGCTGTAACACTAACCCCTATGGTAGGTGGCGGAACATTTAGCGGAGATAACGTAGTAGGTAATGAATTTACACCCACTTTAATCGGATGGAATAAAATAACGTACGGGGTTGAAGTGGCCGAAGGTTGTGCCGATACAGCCACCGACTCCACTTTGGTAGTTCCTCCTCCATCATTTGATTTAGGCCCTGATACTGTTTTCTGTAAAGAGGATTTCTTTACCCTAAACGCTACTACATTAGGTGCCCAGTATCTTTGGAGTGATAACAGCAAAGACCCTACTTTCCGTATTACTTCACCCGGTACACACACAGTTTCAGTTACAAATGCTTGTGGTACTGTAACCGATTCGATACGAGCGCAGTACCTCGATTTTGCCTGCGATGCCTTTATGCCCAACGCGTTTACACCGGAGGGCAATACAGTAAACGATTATTTTAAACCCTACATTGATACCACGATAGTAAAAGGAATATTATTCTTGGTGTTTAGCCGTTGGGGTACCAAAATATTTGAAACTACAGACATTGCTACTTTAGGCTGGAACGGGTATCACAACGGTGCTCCCGCCCCTGAAGGCGTGTACGGGTATTTGCTGAGCATGACTATACAGCGTGAGGATGTACGTATTCTCAAAAGTATTAAAGGCAACTTCCACCTTTTACGTTAATATAAAAGGTTACGACATGGGGCGTTGCTTTTTTTGCTAACTTTGCGCCCCGTAATGTCCATTGTCATTAAATTTATGCAGGTAAGGGTTTGGCTATTTACTCTACTGTTGCTTGTTACAAGCACGGTGATGGCGCAGCCCCGTAATAAGGGTAATAAACCCAAGAAACCACCTGTTACTGTTGTTGACAGTGTTATAAAATATCCATCGCGTATTGAGCTAACTGCAACCGGTAATTGCATTAAAGGAACGACTGAAGTTAGCACTGAACTTAGGGTTGCCGATTCAACCATTATACCCGACCGCGTATTTCTTTACCGCCTCCCCGATACAATGCAAGAACCGGATACGGCTATGCCCGACTCTGTTTTGTTTGAAAAATCATACGAATACACCAACATTACCAATAACAAAAATGTGTTGTTCGGTTTGTTGCCGGGCAGGTATTATGCCAAAACCATGACTGCAAAGCAGGGCAAAACTGTGTTTAGTGTCCCAAGTAATGTAGTAGAAGTGAGTTTTTGCAGCAGGATTGAGTTTGCCCCGATATTTGATAGAGCAGAACAAACATTATATGCACCCGGTCCGTTTATAAATGTACAAATTGTTGAGTTTGATATTTTCGATCGAATGGGCGGAACAGCTTACTCACATAAAAACAATGATATTGTTTGGGATGGTAATTATCCCAATAAACAACCTTGTACCGCAGGTGTTTACTATTTCCATTGCTCGTACATCGATTTATCTCAAAACGATGGTGCTGCAAAAAGCCTGTCGGGCATGATAGAATTAAAGAATTAACTCATGTTTACCGGAATTATTGAAACTGTTGGTACTGTTACTAATATAGAGGCAGAGGATACCAACCTGCACTTTACTATCAACTCCGCAATTTCAAACGAGCTTAAAATAGACCAAAGTGTATCACACAACGGGGTATGTCTTACTGTGGTTGCACTTGATGCTGCCAACAGCACCCATACGGTTACGGCAATCCATGAAACCCTTATCAAAACTAATTTAGGTAATTGGCAAACCGGCAGCATTGTAAACATTGAACGCTGTATGCCTGCAAACGGACGCTTTGACGGACACATTGTGCAAGGCCATGTTGACCAAACCGCCACCTGCACAAATGTTGAGGAAGCTAAAGGAAGTTGGTATTATACTTTTGAATACGAACCAAAAGGAAATATTACGGTTGAAAAAGGTTCGATTACGATTAACGGGGTAAGCCTAACGGTTGTAAACTCAATCGATACAGGTTTTTCGGTGGCAATTATCCCGTACACCCACGAGCATACCAATTTTAAAACCCTACAAGCAGGCCACACTGTAAACCTTGAGTTTGACATTGTAGGCAAATACATTGCCCGATTATTGGGACAACGAAACTAATTACACTGTGTATAAAACAACTAAGGGGTGAACTGACGTTCACCCCTTAGTTGTTTTTATGCTTTTATTATAAAGCTTATTTGCTCATTTCAGCAAAGTTTTGGAAGAAGTAAGGAATGGTTTCAATACCTTTTAAGTAGTTGAAAATACCATAGTGTTCGTTGGGCGAGTGCAAAGCATCGCTATCCAAACCAAAGCCCATCAATACTGATTTTAGTCCAAGTTCTTTCTCAAACAACGCCACAATAGGAATACTACCGCCACCGCGTGTTGGGATTGGTTTTTTGCCAAAAGTGGTTTCCATTGCTTTGCTTGCAGCTTTGAAAGGTATTGAATCAGTTGGGGTGATTACAGGCTCGCCACCGTGATGAGGACGAACTTCAACTTTAACCGATTTAGGAGCTACTTTCTTAAAGTATTTCTCAAACTTCTCGGTAATCTCATCTGCCGATTGATTAGGTACCAAGCGCATTGAAATTTTAGCAAACGCCTTTGAAGGCAATACAGTTTTTGAACCTTCGCCTGTATATCCGCCCCAAATACCGTTTACATCCAATGTTGGGCGTGTACCGGTACGTTCAATCGTACTGTAACCGGTTTCACCATGTACATCATCAATTCCCAAATCTTTCTTATATTCTTCTAAATCAAATGGGATTTTATCCAACTCTGCACGGTCTGCATCGCTTACGGTTTGTACATTGTCGTAAAATCCTTCAATGGTAATATGACCGTTTTCATCGTGCATGTCAGCTATCATTTTACACAACACATTAATAGGGTTACCAACACCCCCACCGTAAACACCAGAGTGTAAATCACGGTTAGGACCGGTTACTTCTACCTCAACATAGCTTAATCCCCTCAAACCAACATCTATAGATGGAGTATCGTTGGCAATCATAGAAGTATCAGAAATCAACACCACATCAGCCTTCAACATCTCTTTCTTTTCTTTAATAAAAGTGCCCAAATTGGCTGACCCAACTTCCTCTTCGCCTTCAATCATAAATTTCACATTGCAAGGCAGGGTATTGGTTTTCATCATGTATTCAAATGCCTTTAAGTGCATATAGAACTGTCCTTTATCATCAGCACTACCACGTGCATAAATCTTTCCGTCGCGCACGGTAGGCTCAAACGGAGGAGTATGCCATAAATTATCCGGTGATGAAGGTTGCACATCATAGTGACCGTAAGTTAGTACGGTAGGTAATGACGGGTCTATTATTTTTTCTCCATATACAATAGGGTGACCGGCAGTTGGAAAAACCTGCACATTATCAGCACCGGCTTCGCGCATTTTATCAGCAACAAAATCAGCGGCACGCTTCACATCGTCCTTAAATGCTGAATCGGCACTGATAGAAGGAATGCGAAGAAGGTCAAAAAGTTCATCCAAAAACCTTTGTTCGTTGTTCTTAATGTATTCTAATGGTGTCATAGTTGTATAAAAAGTGTTGCCATACAGTGGCAGTAAGGCAAAAATAGTGTATCATCGCCACAATAAAAGTTTTTTTAAAAAGTTAAACTCATATGCAACCCAAAAAAATTTAGCGCGTCTATATCTTTAAAATACATGCACTAGACGTTTATCCTTAAATTATGATAAACGCTAAATTTTTATAATTTTGTAATTTACCAATAGGCAAGTACGCACTAACTCTATGAAAAAATACATACTAAGTCTTTTAGTTGCCCTTTTAGCAGGCATTTCCACCCAGGCGTGGGGACAGTTGAAACCACCGCCACCAGTTAATCCGACTATTACTGATATTTGGAAATTTGCCCCAAAGCTTGATACAGGACGCCACTCAGCAGCTTCTTTTGTGATTGGTACCAAGCTTTATGTAATAATGGGCGATACCACCAGTTGGTATTTCAGGGGTCGTATTGTAGCAGCTACATGGGCCTACGATACGGTTGCCAAAACATGGACTCGCAAAGCTCCTTTCCCCGGTAAACTACGTATTGGTGCTGCTGGCTTTAGCTTAAATGGCAAAGGCTATGTTGGTGGCGGACGTAATTTTATGAAGCCTGACTCTTTAGGTGGCTCAATTTACATGCAAGGAACTACCTATAATATAGTTTCAATGGCCCCAAAAACTTGGGAACGTCAAGACTTTACAGTTACCTATACAAATGCAAAAGGTGATTCATTGTTGAAGGATTTTTGGGAATATGACCCCGCCTTGGACAAATGGACCCAAAAGGCAGATATCCCTGGTACCATAATGGGTAGGGCGTATCCTGTAGCTTTTGCTTTTGGTAACAAAGGATATATTGGTTTAGGATATGACAATGGTCGTATTAAAATTCAAGCCAACGGTGCCCCAACATCTGAAGTTTTAGGTCCTTACATTGATAGTATTAAACATACTCAAATTAGTTCAGGTCCTCCTCCGAAATTTAAGATAGATACTATAATGCGTCAGATACTTAAAGTAACTGCCGACTCAATTTACACAGATAGTATTTTTTACAAAAAAGACTTGTGGGAATATGACCCAACTAATAACACATGGACTCAAAAAACTGATTTCCCTGGTAAAGCAAGGGGTTACTCAACTTCATTTGTTCTATATGATAAAGTATGCGTAGGTTTAGGTATCGGTGACTCAGTTAAAAACGCAATGTTTGATGACTTCTACGCCTTCACTCCTCCAACCAACTCTTGGAAACGTATTGCAGATTTCCCGGCCTCTAAACGTTATGGTGCAGGCGGTTGGGGTATTGGTTTCCTTGGCTATGTTATCAACGGTAACGATGGTTTGGATCGTAAAGACTTCTACGAATACAACGATATTTCACAAACTTGGGATCGTTTGCCAAACAAACCTGATTCAGCTCGCTCATTAGCGATTGCCGGTGTTATTGGTCGCACAGGATATTACGGTACTGGTGCAGGTATAAAAAAGAGCTACGATAATATGTTTACTTGGTTGATTGATACCAACCGTGTTACTATTACTTCAATTCCAGCAGGTCCGTTCTGCGGTGGCCAAACAATTGCTATAGGCTACAAAATATCATCAGGTATCACACTTGGTTCAGGTAACATTTTCACTGTTCAAATATCTGACTCACTGGGTAGCTTCTTCTTCCCTGTTGATTGTGGTACATTTACAACCACTAATGCCTCTGGTACTTTCAACGTTGTGATTCCCGGAACCACCCTTGAAGGTAACTCCTACAAGTTTAGGATAGTGGCATCGGAGCCAAAAATGACAGGAACACCCACAATGGCTTCATTTGCTATTCGCCAATTGCCTAGTATAGTTGGTGGCCCTTACGCCCAATCATCTTGCTTAAAAGCTGATGCGATGTTTATCGTAAACGCGGGTGGTACAAACCTTACCTACCAATGGCGAAAAGGCGGTGCTCCTATTTCTGACGGTGTAAAATATGCTGGAACAAATGATGACTCGCTAATTATTAAATCAACTGTTATGGGTGATGCCGGTACTTTTGATGTGGTTATCAGCGGTACATGTACCCCTTCTGCTACTTCTCCATCTGCAACCCTAACTATCCAAAACATACCTCCTGCAACTATTACACTGCAACCACAAACCGACACTATTTGTGAAGGTGATTCAGCTAAGTTTAAAGTTGCAGCGACAGGTACTGCGGTTAACTACCGTTGGTTAAGAGGTTTAGATACCCTAAATAATAAAGATACCGTAAGGAACAGCCCATTTGTGTTGGGTGCAACTACTAACGAATTAACTATCACCCCTTCACGCTTAAGCGATTCAGGCTGGTACCGTTGTCTTGTATTTGAAAACTGTGGTTCAAAAACATATTCTGACCCTATATACTTAGGTTTCTATTTGAATACCGAAATTATTGACCAACCTAAAAACATTGATACCGTTGAATTTGTAAACATCGGATTTAAAGTATCAGCGAGGGGTGAGAACTTGAAATATGAGTGGTATAGGGGTACTACTAAGCTTAATAACGGTACTAAATATGATGGTGCTGATACAGATTCATTAACAGTTAAAAACCTTCAAATGGGTGATGTTGGTTTCTACCAATGCTACGTTACAGGCGATTGTGGTACTTTGAAAAAGTCACTACTTGGATTGCTTGAAATCGACCCAATGCCTGTAATTACTCAGCAACCTATTAACACAAGCGATTGTGAAAAATCAACTGTATTCTTCTCAGTTAAAGTTGATGGTGCAAACATTACTTACAAATGGCGTAAAGGTGGTACTCCACTAACAAATGGTGGTAAAATATCAGGCGCTGATGAACGTACTTTAGTAATTACTAACATTGATGCCAGTGATAATGGCTCATACGATTGTGAAGTAGCTACAGGTCCTTACACTAAAGTTATTTCTTCAAGTGGTACCTTGATTGTAAAACCAACTCCTCCAAAACCTGTTATTACTCCATTCGGTCCTGATTTCATACAATCTAGCACAAGCGGTGATATTTACCGTTGGTACATTGATAACGTATACGAGCCCGGTTTAACAGTTCAAACTCCAAAAGTTACTGTTATTGGTGACTACCGTGTTCGTGTAACCAAAGACGGTTGTATCTCTGAATTGTCAGACCCTTACTTCTGGTTCCCAACAACAGGCATTGCTAACATCAATGCAGGTAACCTAAACTTGTATCCTAACCCTGCAACCAACAACGTTGAAGTTGAAATTCCTTCAGCAATTACAGCAGGTACTGTTAAAGTTTACGATATGTTGGGTAAAGTTGTTATCGAGAAAGACTTTACTTCTTCTGGAAACTACTCACTAAACATTGCCCAATTACGCGAGGGTATGTATGTAGTAGCAGTTGTTTCTGAAAATAACTCATACGTTGGCAGGTTGGTTAAACAATAAACCCACAATGCCGATAACGCAAAGCCGCCCCAATACGGGCGGCTTTTTTGTTTATCGTATGTTGATATTTATTTATAAGCCCTAGCCTTGCCAGTACTTAACTTTGTTGCTTCCGTATCATGGCTTTGAACATTAATATCGACTTTCTTAACGAATTGAACGAACCACAAAGGCAAGCGGTGGAAAACACCGACGGCCCTGTGATGATAATTGCCGGCGCAGGCTCAGGTAAAACCCGTGTGCTTACGTATCGTATTGCATTTTTGATGGCTAAAGGGGTTGACCCTTTCAACATTTTGTCGCTAACCTTTACCAATAAGGCTGCAAAAGAAATGAAGGAGCGTATTGCCAAATTAGTTGGCAATGAAGCACGCAACCTTTGGATGGGCACCTTCCACTCAATTTTTGCTAAAATATTGCGTATCGAAGCTGATAAACTAGGCTATCCTACCAATTTTACCATATACGATACTGATGATAGCAAAAGCCTGATTAAAACCATTTTGAAAGAAATGGGGCTGGATGATAAAGTATATAAACCCGGTATGGTGCTAAACCGTATCTCAAGCGCGAAAAACAGCTTAATTACTGCACAACAGTATTTCAATAGCCCTGAATTGGTTGATTATGACCACAACACAGGCAAACCTAAAATTGCTGAAATCTTTTTGAACTATACCCAGCGCTGCTTTAGGGCAGGTGCGATGGACTTTGACGATATCCTGCTAAAAACCCATGAATTACTGAATCGTTTCCCCGATGTGGTAAACAAATACCAGCACAAATTCAGGTATGTGATGGTGGATGAGTTTCAAGATACCAACCATGTGCAATATGCCATTGTTAAAAAGCTCTCTGCCGTTCACCAAAACCTTGCGGTGGTGGGTGATGATGCTCAAAGTATTTATGCGTTCCGTGGTGCTACCATTAAAAACATATTAAACCTTGAGAAGGACTACCCTGAATTAAGGGTTTTTAAACTTGAGCAGAACTACCGCAGTACCCAAACTATTGTGAATGCTGCGGGTGCAGTAATTGCCAATAACAAAGAGCAGCTGAAAAAGAATGTTTGGACGAGCAATGAAGAGGGTGAAAAAATAAAGGTACTACGCGCCACTACAGATAACGAAGAAGGCAAGATGGTAGCAGAGGGTATTTTTGAAGAGAAAATGCGCTACCGTCGCTACAATAGCGATTTTGCCATACTGTACCGTACCAATGCACAATCAAGGCCGCTGGAAGAAGCCTTGCGTAAAATGAATATTCCCTATAAAATTTATGGGGGTATGAGTTTTTACCAACGCAAAGAGGTGAAGGATTTGATTGCCTATTTGCGCATGACGATTAACCCAAGCGATGAAGAGGCGTTGAAACGGGTGATTAATTATCCTGCAAGGGGAATTGGGAAAACCACTATTGACCGTTTGGTGGTATTGGCCGACCAAAACCAAACCAGTTTGTGGGAGATAGTGAACAACTGCAACAACTTTCCCGATTTGAAGGGTGCTATCAGCAACCTGAACGATTTTAAAAACATGATTTTGAGCTTTACCGCACTGGCAAAAAAACAAAATGCCTATGATGTTGCGGTATATATAGCCAAGCAAACAGGGCTACTGAAAACCCTGTACGAAGATAAATCGGTAGAGGGGGTGAGCCGTTATGAGAACCTTGTGGCATTGCTGAACGGTGTAAAAGAATTTACGGAAGACGATACCCGCGAAGAAGCAAAAACTATTGACGTTTACATGCAGGACATTGCCTTGCTAACGGATGCCGATAGCGAGGATGAGAATGATATGGACCGTGTGAAGTTAATGACGATACACGCGGCCAAAGGTCTTGAGTTTCCTGTAGTATATATAGTGGGACTTGAGGAAAACCTTTTCCCTTCTCAACTATCCTTAAACAGCAGGCAGGAATTGGAAGAAGAACGCCGCTTGTTTTATGTAGCGATTACACGTGCCGAAACAAAACTTACGCTGGCTTTTGCCACCTCGCGTTTTAGGTTTGGCAGCATTACTTATTCTGAACCCAGCCGCTTTATTACCGAAATTGACGAGAAGTATCTCGCGCTTGACCCTCGGATGCTAAACATAGCAAACACTGCTACAGTAAGGCCGCAAACAAGCGGGGGCTATAACTTTAAAGCAGTAAACAAACCAACTTCACCCCAATCAAAACCTACCAGTACACCAAGTTTCACCTCAAGTATAAAATCACAGGTATTGAAACCTGTTTCATTTACTCCCGACCCAAATTTTACCCCCGATGATACCAGTAACTTGGAAGCGGGCATGAAGGTAATCCACCAGCGTTTTGGGCCCGGTGATGTATTACGTGTTGAAGGTGCCGGTGATAACCGCAAAGCCACTATCTTATTCAAAGAAGCAGGTGAAAAACAATTGGTACTAAAGTTTGCAAAGCTGCAAATTGTGGGGTAATATGTAATATTTATAGAATATCAATGGCCAAATTTTTAGAAGGGAATGACTTAAATGCAGGTTTAGAAGACTTGTTCGGGAACGCTAAAAAGTCATTAATACTTATTTCACCTTATATTAAGCTTCATCAAAGGTATATTTCTGTTTTAAAGAACCAGATTAATGAGCATGATTTAAAAATTACCATAGTATTTGGCAAAAACGAAGATGATTTATCGAAAAGTATGCAGGAGGACGACTTCAACTTTTTTAAGAGTTTCCCGAATATCGAGATAAGATATGAAAAGAATTTGCATGCCAAATATTACGCAAATGATAAGTCAGCGATTATCACATCGATGAATTTGTATAGTTTTTCGCAGGATAATAACATTGAAGCGGGAATATTACTTAAAAGCTCACTAGTAGGATTTGGAACTGGAGATAATTCTTTAGATGAAGAAGCATGGGACTATTTTAAACGTGTAATTCAGCAATCGGAGTTGCTTTTCAAAAAAGAACCTACTTATGAGAGTGGTTTTTTGGGTATTACAAAAAAATATAAATCTTCAACCATACACACAGATAAGCTAACTGACTTTTTTGATGAAATCAACATTTCACAGCCAGCCAAAAAACAAAAATTGGGAAATGACACCAAAAAAGAAAGTCGTTCCAAACTAATAATCAAATCTGGCTTTTGTATAAGAACCAGAAAGCAAATTGTATTTAATCCAACTCGACCTCTTTGTGACGAAGCATATTTAAGTTGGGAGAAATTTAGCAATAAAGATTATCCAGAAAAGTATTGTCATTATTCCGGTGAGCCTTCGAACGGGGAAACTTCCTTTGCAAAACCCATTCTAAAAAAGAATTGGAAAAAAGCAAAAGAAGAATTCAAACTATAATAGTAGGGTACCACAACCCTCATAAACAAAAACAGCCCCTTCATTAAGGGGCTGTTTTTGTTTATAGCTCTGTTATTCGCCGCCTCATGCAAGTGTGCTGTTAACCAAATCGTGCCATTTCTTAATCAACTGTAGTTCTCCACTTAATAAAAAGTTACTGCGGGTTGCATCATAAAACACCAAGCTGGTTTCAGGGGTGTTAGCATCAACATAAGAAAATACCAGCTCTAACCGCACAACCGAAGTTTTATCCTCATTTTTTACCTCTACCACACGGCATCGTTTCACGTTGTGCAGGTTAATTTCATTCTTTGCAAAACTTCCCCCTTCTTTAGCTACATATAATAATTTTCCCGCACTCTTATAAATACCTATTACAGTATTGCTCCAAAAATCGTGGCTATCTAAAGTGTACTTGTTTGAAACTGCATAATCATCTAACTGCTTGATAAACTTTTTCTCTGAGTTAGCTTTTAACCTGTTAAAGTATATGATTGGGCCGCACAAGGCAACCAACATTATTGTTCCTATTATTATTACTGAAGTATCCATTTATTAATCAAATTATAAAAAAGCAAAACATACCAAGGGCACAGTCGCACCGATGGCTAATCATTAAAAAACTGTTTGATGATTACTTAGTTATAAGTGATAATGAAACGGATAGATGAGCTGGGTAGCGATGGGACGTACCTGCCATTTTTGTAAACAGGCCGTGTATTGCCCGCCCAACTGTAAAAGAACTGCCGCACGGCTTTTATTACCCGCCACAAACTCCTTAACAGCACTTTTACTACACAGAGGCTGACCGTTTTCTAAATTACCGGTAAGATTCTCCTCGTGCAGGTTGGCGCAAAAGAAACTGCTCTTTTCTACAAAAAAGCTCTTTTGTTGATGGTGGGTACTATCAGCAGATGCAACAAAAACAGGCTGTGATGCTGTACTGTAAAACAGCCCTACTAAAAAGCACAAAAGAGTAGCCCATGCAGAAATTGTGCGTGCCTCTTTTGTTTTATACATGGTGCAAAGATAAACTCTTTTGTATATCTCTTTACCTTTTCACCTCGCGTACTACCCCTTCAAGGCTACCTTTGCGCCTACCCCATGCCGCTATTTCTTCTAACAGGGGCAATAAAGTTTTTCCTTCCTCGGTCAATTCATACTCTACCCTTGGCGGCACTTCCGGATAAATAGTCCGCTTCACAATATTGTCCCGTTCAAGCTCTTTTAATTGCAGGCTCAGCATCTTTTCAGTAATCGGTGGTATCAGCTTTTTCAATTCACCAAACCGTTTGTTGCCCTTGCGCAAATACCAAAGCACAATAGTTTTCCATTTGCCCCCTATAAAACTCATAGTCACATCCAGCGCACAGTAATAGGTCTCTCCACCAATCTCATATTCGTACTCTTTACCGTCAATAATCATAATTTCAATTTATTTTTAAACATCACCAAGCAATAGCCTGCAGCAAACCCGTCAAAAATGTTCAATACTATACTTTTTGACAGTTATTGTAAAAAGTAAATAAGCCTGCTACTTTTACAGCAAACATACAGACAAAATCAATACATAAAATATGAAAATTGCAGTGTTAGGAACCGGAACGGTAGGTGCTACCATAGGTTCAAAACTAATTGAGCTGGGCCATGAGGTAAAAATGGGCTCACGAACAGCTACCAACGAAAAAGCCCTTGCTTGGGTAGAAAAAAACGGTGCACAAGCAAGCACAGGTACTTTTGCTGATGCAGCTGCATTTGGCGAAATGATAGTTAATTGCGCAAAAGGGATTGCAACGCTTGACATTTTAGGGATGTGCGGCGAGGAAAACCTGAACGGCAAAATACTGATTGATATTGCTAACCTTTTAGACGGTTCGCAAGGCGGGCTACCTGTATTATCAACCTGCAATACCGATAGCTTGGGCGAACAAATACAACGTGCGTATCCGCAAGTGAAGGTGGTAAAAACCCTAAATACAATGTGGTGTGGCTTGATGGTAAACCCGCGTATGCTAAAAGACACCCATCAGGTGTATATGAGCGGAAATGACGCTGTTGCCAAAGAAAATGTAAAAACCCTATTAAAATCATTTGGCTGGATGGACGAGGAAATACTTGATTTAGGGGATATCAGCACAGCCCGCGGTCCTGAAATGTTTTTACCCCTGTGGCTGCGTATTTATTCGGCTACACAAAATGGTGCTTTTAACCTAAAAATTGTACGGTAAAATAACCGTCTTTTCACCCAGTCAATTTGGGTTGTTCAACTCTGTTTCACAAAGCCAAATGATAGTTCCTTTGTACTCGATGTGTGTATAATAGCTTGCTATCATAAGCTATAAATATTTGCCGGAGTAAAAGCCAAGGCAAATAGTTGTAAAAAACCTCATGAATCGCGCCCCGTGTCCGGGAGGATACCGGGGTGCATTTTTTATAAATACATAATAATACAATGTTTAATAATTGTATTGAATAGCTAAGAAAACAAAGTATCTGCCTTGATTAATACTAAAGCCCCGAAATAAACGGGGCTTTACTTGTTTATTGAGGTATGTTAGGTAGGTGTTTTTATTTCTTAACGGCACAAGTACTGATGCCGAAAATGGTATAGAGCGGACAAAAACTGATAATTGAAGTTAGGGTGAAAACAGCAGCCAATATTATTAATACAAGTCCTAATGTGCCTGTAACTGTTCCGCTAAAGTATAAGCCGGCTATTACAGCCGCAACAATCAAGCGGATAACCCTGTCAGTATTACTCATGTTTCTTTTCATACAAAATAGATTAAGTGTTTTGAATAAGTAGGGCAATGGCTACAGCCAGCCCTATGCACAAAAGGCATACTGCTGAAAACTTTATCCATTTGCTCTTAAAACTCATACACAAAACTAAAAGGCATGCAGGAAACCGTGTGTGACATTTATCACACAACTATCACATTAAACGCTGATTCTCATCAGGATTACAAGAAATTTCAGCGTTGGCGTTGGCGGTATTCTTCGGGGGTTATTTGCGCCCACTTTTTAAAGAAACGGTTAAAATAGGCAGGGTCGTCAAAACCCAATCCGTACGAAATTTCCTTCACGCTGCTTTGCGTAAGGTACAGCATCCGTTTAGCTTCCACCATTACCCGTTCTTTAATTACCTGCCCTGGGCTTTTACCGTAAAACCGTTTGGTAAGTTTTGATAATGTATTGGGTTGTATAAACAACTTATCAGCATAATAAGCCACCCCGTGCTCTTTGGTAAAGTTGCCCTCTACCAAATCCTGAAAATTGATAAGCACCGAATTATCGCTGCGGGTTTCGTCTTTCACTTCCCCGTTAATGGTCAGCATTTTTGCCCTGCTGGCTCTAATCAAAAATATCTTCAGGTAAGAAAACAACATCTCTTCCTGTGCTAAGCCCCCTTTGTCAAGCTCAGTGGTCATGGCATTTACAACCTGTTGCAATTCAGTTTCAAGTGCAGTATCGGCATATAAAAACGGAGGGCCGTAAATACCATTAAACAATACCCCGTTGCACGATACCTCGTGTCGGTGTTTCTCAATACAAAAAAACTCTGACGAAAACTCCAGCACGGTAGCCTCAAACCTCTTTCCCTTTTCAATTACAAAAGGTTGATAGGGCATCAAAAACATCAGCGTACCGGGTTTCAAAACATACTTCCCAAAATCAACCTTCACCTCCCCTTCCCCACTCTGCACCCACAAAACAGTGTACAACTCAAAAAAAGCAGGTTTACTGTTTTGTCCGTCCATCTCTACTACACTATCAGCCAGTGTAAAAGCAATTTGGTCGGTACCGGGTTTATATATACTATGTTTATGACGGTTGGTAATGGAAAACATGATTCAAAATTAAACTATTGCCATTTGCTGCAACACCTGTGCCACAGTGGCGCAGATTGCGGCGCGGGCTACTTATCCACAAACAGCCCGGGCAGCCAACTTTTTTGCAGTTTACGTAGTCTGATACTCACAATAAACAAATGCTTGCACAATTATTGCACGTGCAACAACAGTTTTTTATATTTTTGCACCCCTTTACCATTTAGAATTAAGTTATGGAGTTAAAAGATATAGTAGCAGTAGCCGGCATGGGCGGCTTGCACCAAATTGTGGGCCAACGCCCATCAGGTCTTATTTTAGAGACCATTGACGAGCAAAAACGCCGTTTCCCTACTACGCTTACCCAAAAGGTATCTATTTTAGAAGATATCGCTATGTTTACCATTGAAGGTGAAGTGCGTTTGGGCGAAGTGTTTGTGAATATAAACGCAAAAGAAGCTGAAGGTCTTGAAATACCTGCAAAAAATGCAGATAACAACGCCCTTAAAGCATTTATGGAAGCCGTATTGCCTACCTACGATAAAGAAAGGGTATATGTATCTGATATCAAGAAATTGGTAAGCTGGTACACCATACTTAAAGGCCATCTTGATTTTGAAGCGCTTAAAAACAAAGGCACTGAAGAAGAAGGCGGTGAGGCAAAAGCAGATACTAAGGCCGACTTGAAACCTGCTGCTGAAACCAAACACAAAGCAGTGAAAACTGCTGCGCCTAAGGTGAACACCAAAAACGCACCTGTGAAGAAAACTTCTACTCCCCGCAAAACAGGCGGTGGTTGATATGAAATAACCCTTTTAGGATTTTTACAAGCCATAACCTTGAAGGGTTATGGCTTTTTTTGTTGCAGAACGGTAAAAACAACACCGCCACATTATCTTTGCCGCGCATGAAACTTAGTATCGACCTTGCCTGCACAAGCAGCCCCGAATGGGTGCAAACGGTAATGAACGATTTTGACAGCTTTTTGCAAGACCACGCAAACTGCGAACGCAAAGCCAGCAATATGGCGTTGAGCTTGATTGCTAAATACCCCGACCGTTTGGAGATTATACCTGAGTTGATTGAAACTGCGGTAGAGGAGCTTGAACATTTCAGGGATGTCTATGCAATGATGCAAGAGCGGGGATTGCCGCTTGCAAAAGAATTGACTCCTGATATGTACGTGAACCAATTACTAACCTTATTGCGCACAAGCAGCATGGAACGTTTTATGGACCGCTTGCTATTGGGAAGCGTAATAGAATGCCGCGGAGCTGAGCGGTTTAAACTAGTATGGGAAGCTTTGCCCGATGGCGATTTGAAGAAATTTTACCATAGGCTGTGGGCCAGTGAGGCCAAACACGGCAATATTTTTGTGAAAATGGCCTTGAATTATTTTGACGAGACCATTGTTTACAAACGGTTAGATGAATTGATGCAGGCCGAGGCTGCAATTTTGCAATCGTTGCCATTAAAAGCAGCATTGCACTAAAAAAATTGATACTGCCATTAAACCTTTTAAAGCGGCAAGTATCAAAGGCTAGGGATTATTTTTTTTTTGACAAATAGTATATGCAAGGTAGGATAGGGATTTTTATACTCTTTTTGATTTTTGGAAGCAGTGCCGTAGCTCAAAGCTACACGGTTGAGGGCACCATGCAGGATAGTGCTACACGCCAGCCTATGATTGGCGTAAACATTATTCTAACCTCTTTTAAGGATAGTACACTAAAATTTTACGGCGTAACAAATCTTGATGGCAAGTTTGCCATTAAAGATGTGCAACAAGGTGGCTACCGTATGCATGCTACCTCGATAGGCTACAACCCTTACAACCGAACAATTCGTGTGGGTGAGAGTTTGAAATTGGGTGTGCTTTTTATGACCGAAGCGATGTATGAAGTTTCAGGCGCTGAGGTGGTTGAACGACTACCGCCTGCCAAGGTAAAAGGAGACACTACCGAGTATAATTCACAAGCATTTAAAACCAACCCCGATGCTACTGCCGAAGATTTGGTGAAAAAAATGCCGGGGGTAACGGTTGAAAACGGCCAGGTAAAAGCCCAAGGCGAGGATGTGAAAAAAGTATTGGTGGACGGCAAGGAATTTTTTGGTGACGACCCTTCACTGGCTTTGCGTAACCTGCCTGCCGATATGATTGATAAAGTACAGGTGTTTGACCGCTCAAGCGACCAAGCAGCCTTTACAGGGATTGACGATGGCAATGCCGCAAAAACAATAAACATTATCACCCGCAAAGACCGCCGTGAAGGAGTTTTTGGCCGTGTGTACGGTGGCTATGGAGATAAAGACAGGTATAGCAGCGGTTTGAGTTTGAACTTTATGAAAAACACTCACCGCCTTTCAATTGTGGGGTTATCAAACAATACCAACCAACAAAACTTTGCTGCCGAAGACTTACTGGGTATTGCCAGTACAGGTGGCGGCGGAGGCGGTAATCGTGGCGGTGGTCGCGGTATGATGGGCGGCGGGCCAAGTGCCAACTTTATGGTAGGCCAGCAAAAAGGTATCAGCACCACCCACTCATTCGGGATTAACTACAGCGGTTCATTGTCAAAAAAAGTTACCCTTACCGGTAGTTATTTCTTTAACAACTCTGTAACCGAAAACACACAGTTGCTAAACCGTACTTATTTTATTGGCGGCGACAGTGCACAGTTGTATAACGAAAACAGCAGTTCTACCGCTGATAACTATAACCACCGTGCTAATTTCAGGTTAGAGTACAACATCGATTCATCAAACTCAATTGTATTTACTCCGCGCGCTAGCTTGCAAGTAAATAACAACGAGAATAAACTAACGGGTAAAACCCAACTGCAAAGCGAACTTTTACTAAGCGACCTGCTGAATAATACCGCCTCAAAACAAAACGGATACAATGTAAGCAGCGACCTTTTGTACCGACACAAGTTTGCCAAACAAGGCCGCACTATTTCGGCCAACATCACAGGCGGTATTAATGAGAAAAAGGGTAAAAATTCGCTGTTCTCAAACAACAACTATTACGGCCCTATTTTCAGCTCACAGTTACTAGACCAACGCGGTATAAGCAATACATCAGGCCATAATATTTCGGGCAGGTTGGTGTATACTGAGCCATTGAGTAAAAAAACGATGTTACAGTTTTCATACTCGCCTGAAATTACTTACTCTAAAACCTCAAAAGAGACTAACAACTTTGATACTGCAACCGATGCGTACAGCTACCCCGATACTTCACTTTCAAACAGGTTTAACAGCACTTATGCTATCCAACGCGGCGGAATTGATTTTAGCTACAACGTAAACGAGGGCACAGGTTTTTCTGTAGAGTTAGAATACCAACGAGCTGAGCTAAAAGCAGCTCAAACCTTCCCCGCAAATAATACCATCAGCCGTCCGTTTGACAACTTTTTGCCTTCGGCTTCATTCCGATATAAGTTTTCAGAAAAAAGCAACTTCCGCGGCAGGTTCCGCTCAAGCACCAGCGCACCATCGGTAAGCCAGTTGCAAAACCTTGTAAACAATAGCAACCCCCTACTACTAAGCACAGGTAACCCCAACCTGCAACAACAATACACACGTATGCTGTTTGGCCGCTTAATGTTTGCCAATCCGCAAAAAGCGCGCAACCTGTTTTTAATGTTTATGGGACAAAACATACAAGACTACATTGGTACATCAACTATCATTGCAGCCAACGATACTACCGTAAACGGCATTGCACTAAACAGAGGCAGCCAATTGAGTATGCCTGTTAACTTAAACGGATATTATACCGTACGTTCGTTTTTGATGTACGGCTTACCTGCGGGATTTGTAAAATCTAACATTAACAGCAGCACAGGCATTGTTTACTCACGTACTCCAAGCCTTATTAACGGCCGCCGGAATATTGCGCAATCAACTTCGCTAACACAAGGTATCACCCTTAGCAGTAATGTTAGTAAAGAGCTTGACTTTACCCTATCCTACTCTGCCAACTACAACATTGTTAAGAACTCCATCCGCCCTGAATTGAACAATAACTTCTTTTTCCATACCGCCGGCGGTAAGGTAAACTGGATTGTTTGGAAAGGTTGGTTTGTGAATACCGAAGCTACCCAAACCTTGTATAGCGGTTTAACAGGCGGCTTTAACCAAAACTTTTTGCTGTGGAACGCCGCAATGGGTAAAAAATTCCTGAAGAATAATGCGGGTGAACTGAAATTGAGCGTGTTTGACATTTTGAACCAAAACAACGCCATTGGTCGCACTGTAACTGAAACGTATGTAGAAGATACCCGCACACAGGTGCTAAACAGGTACTTTATGCTAACGTTTACCTACACCATCAAACACTTTAAGAAAGGTAGCAGTACCGATATACCCGAGCAAAAAAGCGATATGCCGTTTATGCCTCCCGGTGGTGCACCCGGTATGCGCCCACCACAGCATTAATGCTTAGCGTCTGCGCCGTTTTATTGAAAGTATTCCTAACAATACAAAGCAAAGTACCCCTAAAATAAGATAGGTAGTTGCTTTTTCTAATGGGTCAGTCTCGGTAGCTTGGGGTTGGTCGGCTGTTTTCTCTTCAATTTTTTGGGCAGGCTCGGCCTTTTTTGTTTCTTTCTTTTGGTACGTGTTATTGTTAGCGGCACCGCCCCAAACCCCTAAAAGGTTATCCTTAGCGGTTGTTTCGCACTCAAGGTACTCTTGTTTCTTCTTAAACTTAAAGCGTGTATAAACTATTGCGTATCCGTCACACACCATCCGCAGGCTGATGTCTTCACCGTTCAGTATCGTATAGCGCAATAGTCGCCCGTATTTATCCTTATCACCATTCCCCTTGTCCGATTTCAATTCTACCGTACGACCTTCTATCAAACTTTTCAAATGCTCCTTCGCATCATCCCCAAACTCGGTTTTCATTTCGGGGGCATTAATACCAATCATACGCACCTTATCTCCGTTTTCAAGTACATACGTATCACCGTCAATTACCCTTGTTACCTTTTGGGCACTTAAAGGAATCAACACCAAAAAACACAACGCGGTTATAAAATATCTCATAGTCAATAATATCATCTTAAAAATCCATCGGCCAAAAAGCATCCTCAATGTGGTAAACCTCTTGTTTGCTGCTGTTGAGTACAATGGCCACAATATCAAAACGTATATCCCCCTGTACAGAGTATTCCTCCACAAAAGCATTGGCTGCTTTTTGCAGTTGCTTTTGCTTAGCCTTGTCAACAGCCTCTTCGGGATACCCGAAGTAATCCGTCTCGCGGGTTTTCACCTCCACAAACACCCAATCGTTACCAATACGGGCAATAATATCTACCTCACTCCGCCCACTGCGCCAATTACGGTGCAAAATCTCATACCCTTTGCTGATAAGATGCTGTACTGCAATCTCCTCCCCTTGTTTGCCTAATTCTATGTGTGGTGCATCAGCCATCCCGACGAAAATAACTAATTTTGCAGCGTTTTATGGTAGCCGTTAAAAAAACCGATTTAGGTGTTATTGATTACAAAGAGGCATGGGACTTACAGGAAAAGCTGTTTGCCGAAAACGTAAACATAAAACTGGAACACCGCAGGCAGGAGTTGGAACGGGAGTCCATAGTTAACGGTCAACAGTCAACGGAATCATCTCCACCCCAAACCACTAACCACCTTTTGTTTTGCGAGCATCCCCACGTTTATACGTTGGGTAAAAGCGGCAAGCCTGAAAACCTGCTGGTGGATGAAGAAGGGCTGAAGAACATTCACGCTAAGTATTATAAAATCAACCGCGGCGGCGATATTACCTATCATGGTTTCGGGCAAATGGTGGTGTACCCTATTTGGGACTTGGAAACGTATTTTTATACCGACATACACCGCTTTTTACGCGATTTGGAAGAAGTGGTGATTATGACCCTTGCTGATTACGGCATTGAGGCAGGTAGAGTAGATGGGCTTACAGGTGTGTGGATTGACGGTGAAAACCCTGAGAAAGCCCGCAAAATATGTGCAATGGGCATACGGTGCAGTCGCTGGATAACCATGCACGGTATTGCATTGAATGTGAATACCGATATGAGCTACTTTGAGCATATTGTACCCTGCGGTATTGACGATAAGGCAGTAACCAGCATGCAACAGGAGCTAAACCGCCAAATTGACCTGACAGAAGTAAAGGAAAAGTTCGCTTATCGGTTATCGCAGGTGTTTGGTATAGACTTTATGGCATAAGCTGAGTATAATACATAACTTGCACATACTTTATAAAACAAACTACCATTTATGAAACGTTCAACCATTATTTTACTTGTAGTAGCCGGTGTATTGGTTCTTTGGGCCATTTTTGCACAACGCGGTTTTGTTTCCAAAGAGGAAAAGGTGAACAAAGCATGGGCCGATGTTCAAAGCAGCTACCAACGTCGTTTTGACCTTATACCCAACCTGCAAGCAATTGTTGAAGGAGCCGCCGATTTTGAAAAAAGTACTCTTACCGCAGTAATTGAAGCCCGCGCGAAAGCTACCTCGGTAAATATTGATGCCAACAACCTTACCCCTGAAAACATTCAAAAGTTTCAAGAGGCACAAACCCAATTCAGCAGCTCACTAAGCCGCTTATTGGTTTCTGTTGAGCAATATCCTCAGCTAACTGCTACCCAAAACTTTAAAGATTTTCAAGTTGAGTTGGCCGGAACTGAAAACCGCATCAACCGTGCCCGCGATTTGTTTAACGAGGCTGTACAAAGCTATAACACCTCTATCCGTATGTTCCCCGGTAATATACTGGCCGGACTTTTCGGGTTTGAGAAAAAAGGCAGCTTTGCTGCGGATGCAGGCGCACAAAATGCTCCCAAGATTGATTTCAAAAAAGATAAATAACAGGGATGCTTTTTAACAAACCCAAAGATATTTTCAGCCCCGAGCAGCAGGGAATGATTATTTCAGCCATTAACGAGGCTGAAATGCAAACCAGCGGCGAGGTAAAAGTACACGTAGAGCCCTTTTGCAAGACAGACCCTATGCAAAGGGCTTTACAAGTATTTGATGAGCTGGAATTGCACCACACCGCACAACGTAACGGGGTGCTTTTTTACCTTGCCTACGAAGACCATAAGTTTGCCATACTGGGCGATGAAGGTATACACCACAAAGTGGGGCAAAATTTTTGGGACACTACTAAAGAGAAAATGGCCGCTCACCTTAAAAAAGGTGAATATACCGAAGCTCTTTGCGAAGGTGTGAAAATGGCGGGAGAACAGCTAAAAGCATATTTCCCCTACGCACACGATGATAAAAACGAATTAAGCAACGATATATCTTTTGGAGGGCATAATGCGTAAAGTTTTAATTGCCCTTGTTGTAGTTATAGGGATTGCATCACAGGCATTTGCAGGAAACATTCCTGCAAAACCCAATACCCTTGTAAACGATTATGCAGGAGTTCTAAGCGCAAGCGAGCGTAATAATTTAGAGCGCGTGCTGGTGGCTTATGATGATAGTACCAGCAACCAGATAGCCATTGTTATTGAAAGTAATTTACCCGATGGCGAAGAACCCTTTACCCGTAGTGTTGATATTGCCGAAGGTTGGGGCATTGGTGATGCCCAAAACGATAACGGAGTACTGATATACATTGCCCTGAACGATAGGAAAATGTATATCCAAATTGGGCGGGGACTTGAGGGTGCCATACCCGATGCTTTGGCAGGACGTATCATCGATTACGAAATAAAACCCCGTTTTAAACAACAACAATATTATGAAGGCTTGATGGCCGGTTCGATTGCAGTTATGAAAGCTGCAGCCGGCGAATACAAAGCCAAAAGCCGCAAAAAGAAAGGCGAAATACCCGGTTGGCTGATGATAGTAATTATCATCATTATTTTAATTGTGCTTTCTATTGGCCGACGCATGGGTGGCGGAATGGGCACTTTTGGCCGCGGTGGATACATCGGCGGTTTTGGTGGTGGCGGATGGTCATCAGGTGGAGGCGGCGGTGGCGGCTTCGGGGGTTTTGGTGGCGGCAGCTTCGGCGGCGGCGGTGCCGGCGGTAGCTGGTAGTTGGGTTTTGTTATTAGTTATTGGTAAAACAATACGGCTTTATAATTGATAAACCATCCCTATCTCAACGCTCCACAACTTTAAACATACTCAACAACTGATAACTAATAACCGATAACCAACTTCATGCTGGATAACATCGACTTAGAAAAAATATTGGTGCTGGATATAGAAACAGTACCCCAACAGCCTGATTTTCATGATTTGCCCGAAAAGTTTAAAGAACTGTGGGTGAAAAAAGCCGAAACGTTTATCCGCAATAACGAAAACCCATCAGCAGCAGATGCTTATGGACGGGCCGGCATTTATGCCGAGTTTGGCAAAGTGATTTGTATTTCCTTCGGCATTTTTGTACGAAACCCCGAAAGCGAAAGCGGCTATAAGTTCCGTATCAAATCCATTATTAACCACGACGAAAAAATACTGCTGCAAGAATTTGCCGATTTGCTTCAGGATAAATTTAACCGCACAAGCAACTTGTTGTGCGGCCACAACGGTAAAGAGTTTGATTTTCCCTACCTGTGCCGCCGTATGCTGGTAAACGGTATTAAGCTGCCCGGTATATTAAATACTGCGGGTAAAAAACCGTGGGAAGTGCAGCACATTGATACTATGGAATTGTGGAAGTTTGGTGATTACAAAGCCTATACCTCGCTTGAATTACTTGCCGCCATTTTTGATATTCCTACGCCGAAAGACGACATTGACGGCAGTATGGTAAAAGATATTTACTGGAAACTAAACGACCTTGAACGCATACAAACCTATTGCCAGAAAGATGTGGTAACAGTAGCCCAACTTTTGTTGCGTTTTAAAGGTTTGCCCATCCTTAGCGACGAAAACATTATTTTTGCCGCATAACCCCATTGAGCTTGAAACTTATTACCCCCCAACACTGGAAGCAGTATGAATTGATTGACTGCGGAAATTTTGAAAAACTGGAACGTTTTGGCAACTACGTGTTGGCTCGTCCTGAACCACAGGCCGTGTGGGATAAGCAATTTGAAAAGCGCGAATGGGATGCGCTAATGCACGCCCGTTTTGCCCAAAAATCAAGTCACAGCGGTAATTGGAACAAAGCCCAAAAAATGCCTGATAACTGGCATTTGGAATACTCACACAAGCAACACAAATTGCGTTTTAAACTGGCTCTTACGGCCTTTAAACACGTAGGGGTATTTCCTGAGCAGGCTGAAAACTGGGATTTTATCATCAACAGCATCCAAAGTTTTAACACCAAACAACCCAAAGTGCTAAACCTGTTTGCGTACACAGGCGGTGCATCGCTGGCTGCAAAAGCTGCAGGTGCCGATGTGGTGCACGTAGACAGCGTGAAGCAAGTAGTGGGCTGGGCACGCGAAAACATGGAACTAAGCGGCCTTAGCGATATTCGCTGGACGGTTGAAGACGCGCTGAAATTTGTACAACGCGAGGTGAAACGCGGTAAAAAATACAACGGCATTATCTTAGACCCTCCTGCTTACGGTATTGGTGCAGGCGGTGAGCGCTGGAAACTGGAAGACTCTATAAATGAATTGCTGAAAGAGGTAGCCCAATTACTCGACCCAAAAGAGTACTTTTTAGTGCTGAATACTTACTCGCTGGGTTTTTCAGCATTAATCATCGAGAACCTGATTGATATAAACTTCCCGCAATTTAAAAACCGTGAAACAGGCGAACTGTACCTGCAAGCCAAAAGCGGAGTAAAACTGCCGCTGGGCGTTTTTGCAAGGTTGAGGAGTTAACTCACCTCGGCATTCCGATATCCTCACACCACTGTCCAAGTGCTTTTATATCGTGCCTCTTTGCAGGCGGAAATATTTGAGCGTTGTTGCATAAAAAGCAAATATTAACGCTTGCCACAATCTTATTGGCCTTGTCGTAAAACAACACACCGTGGTGCGGTTCAAAACAAGCAGCAGTAACTTCTTCAGGGTTTTTCTTGCTTACAATCCGCCCGCACAAAATATCGTTGAGTTTATTCACTTGTGTCGAGTCCAGTATCCACACCGAATCGGCTTTGATAAATTTATCAAACGGTTTATTAGCACTAAAGGCTTCCAAATATCCCTCAGGGTCGTTAATCAAAAATGCTTTGGCCACCTTATATTCAAACGTTAACCAATTGCAGGTGTCCTGTTCCTGCTTGGATGTTGTTTTCTCACCATTGGTTGATTTTGCTGCATCTTTACAAGCGCAAGCCAATAGAATCAACAATATCGGTAGTATGTTTTTATTCATTGAGTGTTTCAATAACTTCACAAACATGAGGGTTTGAGGTTGAGTATTTTACCCTTACGTTAATACTTCTGCCATAATACTTATGGGGAATGTCGTAGGATTTGCTAATACTTTCACCATCAACAAAATATACCAGCACAATATTAGACTCCATAGCCGCCGATAATGTCCCAGTGGTGGTCTTTCCAAATACGTCCAACTGCACTTGCTTGTATAATTGCGGGGCATTAAAACTAAACAAAAATATCAGTCCCACATACCCTAAAAAAAACAGGGCAATGCGGTTGCGTACCTCAAACCTAAAGGGCTCATCAAGATTTTCGGCATTCCATTTTTTAAACAATGAGTTTAAGAAATATACCGTACAAACCAGCGTAACCACATACCCGAAAAGCATTTTAAAAAAGGCCGGTTCACGCTCGCCAAGCACATCGTAAGAATACCAGTTGGTGATGATGATGAACATGGATAGCAAAATGCCTGCAACCACCAATCGGTACCGCCACTTATAGGGCATTGTTTTTTGCGCCCTCAAGTATGCGTCTCTTATTTCGCGGGTTTCGCGTTCGTATTTTTCTCGTTTCCGCTTTTTTATCGCCTCGCTTTGTTGCTTTTTCTTCTCTGCTTCACCATCCGTTTTTTGATACGCATAAAACCCTGAAAGTCTTAAATCATAGTCCCTTTTCTTTTGTTCATCGCCCAAAATATCATACGCAGCGGATATTTGCTTAAACAACTCTTCGGCCTCAACATTTCCGGGATTTTTATCGGGATGGAGCTGCACCGCCAACCGCCTGAAGGTGGCCTTTACCTCGCCCAAAGAAGCATAGCGCGGCAGTCCCATTATTTCATATAAATTTCCCGTTTTAAGCATTTCGTAGCCCGAGGTTTGGTTTTATATTAGCACTCCAAATTTATTGTTTGTACAATGATTTATAAAACACAACGCAAGATTACTGCCTCCATTATATTTCTTTTCATTGTTTTAACTTATTCCTGCAAAATGTTTTCACACAATACCGACCCAAAGGGCATTCATACCCGTGAAATACTTAATGATTCCCGCAAGTATGACTGGTTTGCACTTGAGTATAAATGGTATAACACCAACCACTTTGCCACCGACCGTTTAAACCAATACCTCACCCCCGAGCACGAATTTATTGTGTTTGGCGGCACTTGGTGCGGCGATACAAAAAACTTGTTGCCTAAGTTTTATAAAATACTGGATACGCTGGCTGCACCGCCAAAAGTAACATTGGTATTGGTGGATATGAACAAACAAAGCGGCACTGACCTTGAGGAGCAATATAAAATTGAATACGTGCCTACGTTTATCATTTTAAAAGACGGAAAAGAAGTTGGCAGGGTGGTTGAAAGTACCAAACAGCCTGACTTGGAGAGTGATTTGGCTGATATTGTAAACCCTGTGGGGGCACATTAATCAAGCGTCAATCTCTGCGTTCGTCGGCAGGATTTCCGGTATAAAAATACTTGTAGATGCGGATTGGCTTTCGCGACGCGTCGTCGTCTTCCTTTTCATCCTCTTCCAGCCAGTAAGGGTCGCTGTCATCGGGTTCATCCAGCACAATCGGTTCGGGTTTCTTCGGCCCTTTTTTCCGGTAGTTCCAAGCCAGTAAGGTGCCTGCCACGCCGCCCGAAAGGTGGCCTTCCCACGAGATATGCTCCAACACGGGGAAAATCCCCCAAATTAAACTGCCGTACAAAAACACCACTAACAAGGATATGGTGAGCAAACTAACGTTGCGCCTGAATACCCCGCTAAAGAATAAAAACGCCGCCAGCCCGTATATATAGCCGCTTGCGCCGATGTGGAACGAAGGACGACCGATAATCCACAACCAAAACCCTGAAATTAAGAGGTTAAGAATGGCTAGCTCCCAAGCTATCTCTTTATAAAAATAAAACAATAGCGTACCCAGCACCAGTATAGGGATGGAGTTATCAAACAAGTGATAATAATCGCCGTGTATAAAGGGTGAGAATAAAATACCCTTTAGCCCGCCCAGCGTGCGCGGAAAAACACCCCACTCGCTAAAGTCGGTACCCATCGAGTTTTCGATAATCTTCACCGCCCACATCACCGTCACAAAAAATAGTGACAGTTGAAAACTCGACCGTATTCTGCTAAGTTCTTCTTTCAGCATTTTTACAGTAATATATCCGAAAGTTTACTAAAACCGTGCTAAAAGAAACGCGCAAGCAATAAATTTGCGTAAAAACCCAATCATGTTCGGAAAATTGAATGAGGCCAAACAGAAGGCCGAAGAAGTGAAACAACGCCTTGAAACCATTAGCGTGCAAGGCGAAGCAGAAAACGGTGCGGTGCGCGTGATTGCTAACGGAAACCGCCGCATACAAGAAATTATTATTGACGATAGGTTGTTGGCAGACAAAGAGCAGTTGCAAGACATTTTGACGGTGGCGGTGAACCGTGCCATTGAAAATGCAGACAATGTGGCCAATGCAGAAATGCAAGCCATTGCCGGACAACTATTACCGGGCTTAGGCAATCTTTTCGGAAAATAGTTATTGGTTGATTGTTATTGGTTATCGGTGTAATACCCTACAAAAACAGTCATGCCGAACTTGTTTCGGTATCGCATAAGTAATTATCGTAAATTGGTAATGATACCCTGAAACAAGTTCAGGGTGACGGTTTACAAAGTTACTTGGCCATAAAAAACTTAAAACAGTACACTTAAAACAAGAAACTAAACATGGAATACAACTTAGGAATTGGCTCACGTATTAAGCACCCCAACCACGGCGAAGGAGTGGTGATAAACGTTAAATCATCGTCGTTGCAGGTAACTTTTATGAGCAGCGGTTACAGGGAAATACCCAACACGGATGAGATTGAAGTGATTGACGAAATGGTACCCGATACCGATATGGTGAGTATGTACGAGGTGGAACGCTCACTGATACGCATTTTGCAAAAGTGGAGCGATGTAACCGAAAGCACATCATTGCTCGGTGAAAAATGGACGGGCGGTAAAATGATTTTACAACCCGGGCGCAAGGATTTGGCCACCAAAGAAGTGCCTATTGAGCAGTTCTTCCACAAAATTGTGATGCTGCGCGACCGCCTGCGCACGATGGAACAAAAGGTAAATGCCAGCAACCTGAGCGACGAAGCCAAGGTGGATATACAACAATACATTACCCGTTGCTACGGCAGTCTAACTACTTTTAACGTATTTTTTAAACACCCCACCGACCAATTTGTGGGTGATAAGGGGAAGGAGTAAACCCACTCCCGACGGGCATAAAGCCCGCCTTTGTTGCAAGTGTGCGTCCCGAATGGTTTAAAACCATTCGGGACGTTACTTTTAAAAGACCTGAATTTTATATTCGGGTCAATACCGCTCTGCCTTGTTAATATTATAAGAGGGTTTGAAAACCCTGCTATTACAATTCCCCATTAGGAACGGACTTAAGTCCGTTCCTAATGAGTAATCACAAAAACGATTGGTTTTAACCTGTCGTACTAAATTGCATCAAAAAAATTTACTTTTGAATCTGCTTCCCGATTTTCGGGTGATACCCATAAAACTATGATGACTCCCTCAGCAGAACTAAAACATGTAATCACTAATTCACTCAATGCTTTTAACGGTATTACTGAAGAAGCGTGGAGTCACAAACCCGCACCCGATAAATGGAGCAAGCGCGAAATACTGGGGCATTTGGCTGATAGCGCCCAAAACAATCTGCGCAGGTTTATTGTAACCCAACACCTGCAAAACCAAAACATTGTGTATTACCAAAACGAGTGGGTACTGCACCAAAACTATCAAAACACGCCCACCCAAGAGGTGGTTGAATTATGGAAAGTGCTTAACCAGCACATTTGCCGCGTATTGGATAATATGCCTGCCGAAAAACTTTCTTATACTTGCGATACCGGCAAGCAAGGGCAAGAACCGCACACCCTTGAGTTTTTAATTGCCGATTATATCGACCATTTAAAACACCACTTGGGTCAAATACAATAATAGCCGTCGTATGCCATTCATGCGTCTTCAAAATATCACCCCGCTGCCCCAACTGCAAGGGTATATTGATAAGCTGTGGGTATTTGAAAGCGAAGGCATACCACCCAACGCCGACCTGAACTTGATTGTACCCAACGGCCTGATAAAGCTGGTGATACCCTTTAGAAATAAACTAACGGGGATAATGGAAGGCTGCAACCATACCTCGGCTGAAAACAGCATCACACTTATCGGTATGACGGATATTCCCTCTGTGGTAGTATCGCCTGATGATAGCTATGCGGGCACCATAGGGGTTGAGTTTAGTGTCTTTGGTGCATACCGCTTTTTTCATCTCCCCCAAAACGAAATAAAAAACCATATCCACTCACTAACTACCGTTGTAGGACAGGCAGCAAAAACCCTTGAAGAACACATAAGCAACGCCCCTACACTGGCTGAGAAAATTTACCTACTGCAACAGTTTTTACTACGGCAGTTTACCCGTCAACCGCACGATGCCATTTATGATTATTGTGTGAAAAAAATCCTGTTTTCAAAAGGTCGCATTACGGTAAAAGAGCTTGAAAAAGAAACCGGCTACAGCAGCCGTTGGCTCAACATGAAGTTTACCGAAAAAGCAGGTATCAGTCCTAAAAACCTTGCGTCCATTATTCGGTTCCAACAGTTCTATCAGGCATTAGCCCGCAACGACGAGAAAAGCTTTTTCACCTCCTCATTTTACGATTTCTACTACGACCAATCCCATTTTATCAAAGATTTTAAACGATTCACGGGGATGCCACCCACCAAGTTAGCCCTTGCCGATAACGAGTTCGGTAAGATTTTTTACAAAGAATAGCACTTCCGATTTTTACAATCATAGGGGTAGCGGGCAAGGTAGTTTTGTATCAACAATTTAATACTACAAAACTATGCTTGACAAAATGATTGAGAACCTGCCCAAAAACACAGGAAAAACGTTGGAAGAATGGATGGCCATTGCCGCCCAAAACAAACACCTGAAGCACAAAGAATCGGTAAAGTTTTTACAAGACAACTACGGCTTGGGGCTTAACTATGCCGACCTTATCGTACACAAAACCAACGGCACGGATTCAGGCTCGATGGACGGGGATGCATTGATAACCGAGCAATACAAGGGCAAAGAACACCTGAAACCCATTTACGACATTTTAATGGAACACATTGGCAAATTTGGGGACGACATTGAAATCTCACCCAAAAAAGCTTACGTGAGCCTGCGTCGCAAAAAACAGTTTGCCTGCCTTAAGCCCGCCACCAAAACCCGTTTTGAACTTGAACTGATACTGAAAGGACAAGATCCGACACAACTGTTGCAGGCCATACCCGGTGCCGGAGCTATGTGTACCCACAAAATTGTGATTGAAAACCTATCACACATCACCGAAGAAGTAATTGATTGGGCCCGACAAGCCTATACGAAAGCCGGCTAATTATTAATCATCACCCTTTTATACATACCACCATGAAATACTTTTTATATAAACTCATCCCTCCACGCCCAACGTTTGCCTTTGACATGACCGACGAAGAGAAACAAATAATGCAAACCCACTCAGAATACTGGAGCCGTCTTTGCGATGAAAGAACTGCCGTGCTGTTTGGCCCCGTACTTGAACCGAACTCGGTTTGGGGCTTGGGGATACTGGAAGTGGAAGATGAAAACGCCGCGCACGCTATAGCCATGAGCGACCCCGCCGTAACCAGCGGTGTAAACACCTTTGAGCTTCACCCCGTGCTGATTGGCAAAATGCGATAATCCAACACACTAACTCATAGAAGCAGGGGTTAAACAACGTCCTGCTTTTATTTTTTACCCTTGCGTTGTAGGTTTGCCCCAGTATGGATACCTCCTCGCGTTTGCAACGCCTGCAACAAATAGACCTCGAAGAATACAATTATTCTTTGCCTGATGAACGTATTGCCAAATTTCCGCTGGAACAACGCGATGCCTCAAAATTGCTGGTGTATCAAAACGGTGAAATAAGCCACCGCACGTTTAGCAAAATTCCGGGTTTATTACCCGCAGGCAGCTTTTTGTTTTTCAACAACACTAAGGTAATTCCTGCCAGATTGCATTTTCGCAAAGATACAGGCGCATTGATTGAGGTATTTTTATTGCATCCCGTACTGCCCTCCCGCATCACTGCCATTACTATGGCTGCCAAAGGTTCGGTAACGTTTGAATGTTTGGTAGGCAATCTTAAACGCTGGAAAGACAACGAATTGCTCCAAAGAAACTTAACCATCAACAACGAGTCGTTTAGCCTTACTGCCCGCCTTGTAAACCGCGACGAAAAGTTGATAGAGATTTCTTGGGAACCTGCCACGCTCACCCTTTCAGAATTATTGGAAGTAGTGGGACAAATTCCTATACCGCCCTACCTAAACCGTGAGGCCACAGAAAAAGATACAGAAACCTACCAAACCGTGTATGCCCAAAACGATGGTTCGGTAGCTGCTCCAACAGCAGGGCTGCACTTTACTCCTGCGGTTTTTGAAGCTCTTGAAAAACGTGGCATACAACACGATTTTGTAACCTTGCACGTAGGCGCTGGTACATTTCAGCCTGTGAAAGTAAAAGACCTGAGTACCCACCCCATGCACCGCGAACAGGTGGTGTACAGTCGCCAAAACATCGAAAATATTTTAAAGCACCATACGAATACAATTCCCGTAGGCACTACCAGTATGCGTACGCTGGAAAGTATCTATTGGTACGGGGTAAAGCTGTTAACCGATAGCGATAAAGAGTTTTTGGTGGATAAACTTGCCCCTTACACCTCGCCGCTGCACATTAGTGTAGAGCAAAGTATGCAAGCCGTTTTGGGTTTTATGCAGCAAAACAACCTGCAACAGCTAATCGGTGAAACGGAATTGCTGATTGCCCCCGGCTATGAATTTAAGGTGTGTAAAGGACTTGTTACCAATTTCCATCAGCCTGCCTCTACCCTATTGTTGCTGGTAGATGCCTTGGTGCAAGGCAACTGGAAAACCATTTACGGCCAAGCCCTTGATAACAATTACCGCTTTTTAAGCTACGGCGATTCATCGTTGTTGCTGCCATAACCCCAACCCGTTACACTGAACTCGTTTCAGGGTATCGTTACCAATTTACGATAACTACGTATGCGATGCCGAAACAAGTTCGGCATGAAGGGAGCTTATCTCACCACTGTCAAATTGAGCGCAGCGAAATTCCTTCTACCAAATGTGTCAACTCAAAGCTAAAACACATTTGCTATAAGATGCTTCCTTCGTCAGCATGACAGGTTTGTGCGTACTACCTGCCCCCGTCATGTTGAACTCGTTTCAACATCGCATTACCAATTCACGCTAAATACTGATGAGATGCCGAAACAAGTTCGGCATGACGGGTACCCTCCTCCTAAATCCTCCTCTAAGAGGAGGACATTGGAAAGCAAACCTATTTCAACGTGTTTTCGAGTACCCAATATCGCTAAACGTTCAATGTCCCCCGCAGGCGGGGGCTGGGGGTGGAAAATCAGTAGTTACAACAAGTAATTACCCATGTTACGGTGTTATCCGGTTACGGAGTTATGCAGTTATTTTTGTTACGCGCAGCACAAGGGTTTGCGGGGTTAGCAAAATATTCATCGTTTTATTCAGTCAAAGAACGGACATCTTTATAATTGGTAAAATGTAAAATTGATACGCCCGTGTGCGCGGGCAGTCATTCCTGCGAAAGCAGGAAACTGAGGGTAGAGAATAGTTAGCCACTCCCCGCATAGATTCTCAATCAAGTTGAGAATGACACCCCGCACTACCCGTTCCCAGAAGCGTCAACGCTTAGGGATTAACTATATTAAATATATAGCGTCGCGCTAAGTCCACTATTTGCCAGACTTTCAATATCCCCCGCAGGCGGGGCAGGGGGGTGGAAAACACACCACCAATAGTTACAACAAGTAATTCGCCAAGTTAGCCAGCTCGCTGCGCTCGCCCTTTTCAAGGGTAATATGGCTGTAGATGTTTTGGTCGCGTATGCGGTCAATCAAATAACTTAGCCCGTTACTTTGGGTATCAAGGTAGGGGGTATCAATTTGGTAAATATCCCCCGTAAAAATAATCTTAGTACCCTCCCCTGCCCGCGTGATAATCGTTTTCACCTCCAGCGGGGTAAGGTTTTGGGCTTCGTCCACAATAAAAATAATATTACTTAAACTGCGGCCGCGTATATAGGCCAGCGGGGTAATCACCAGTTTTTCATTCTCCACCAGTTCCGTCACCTTGCTGTGCTCCTTCTCCGTTTCTTTAAACTGGCTTTGTATAAACTTCAAATTATCCCACAACGGCTCCATATAAGGGTTCAACTTCGATTTTATATCCCCCGGCAAGTAGCCAATGTCCTTATTATTTAGCGGTACCACGGGCCTTGCCAAATATATCTGACGGAACTGCGAGCGTTGCTCCAACGCGCAAGCCAACGCCAGTAAGGTTTTACCCGTACCTGCCACCCCTTGTATAGTTACTAATTGCACTTCGGGATTCATAATGGCGTGCATAGCAAAAGCTTGTTCAGCGTTTTTGGGTTTTATGCCATAAGCCGTGCGCTTATCCACCTTTTCGATATTCTCAGTAAAAGGATTGTAATAACACAGCACGCTTTTCTTGTTATTTTTCAGCACAAAATAGTGGTTGGCAAAAGGCTTATCCTTCATCAACTCCTTATACGGGCAAAACCCGTTGATATACAATTTCTCAATCGCATCGCTGTCCACATCCTCCAAAGCAGTAATGCCCTTGTACAGCGAGTCGATATTTTTAATCTTGCCCGTTTCATAATCCTCGGCCAGCAACCCCAATGATTTTGCTTTCAAACGCAAATTCACATCCTTTGTCACCATAATCACCTTGCGGGCGGGGTTCTCTTCGTGAATGTGCAAAGCAGCATTCAGTATCTTATGGTCGGCCTTTCGTTCGCCAAATACTCGGTTTGCATCTACTTTACTGCTTTCGTCCATTATCACCCTAAAATTCCCCTTGGTGGGTCCGTTTAGCGGCATCCAGTCTTGCAGGCTTTGGTTGTGCTTGGTTGATAATTTATCCAAAAAACGGATAAACTCCCTTGCTTCAAAGTTTATCGTATCGTTTCCCTTCTTAAAATTATCCAGCTCTTCAAGCACCGTAATAGGTATTGCCACATCATGCTCCTGAAAATTGTTAATGGCGTTGTGGTCGTAAAGAATTACCGAAGTATCTAGCACAAAGATTTTACGGTCGTTAGATTTTTTTCTCGCTGGCATCACTCACAAATAAATTCATTGGTAATTTCCCCTTAACCCTATTAAAATCATAGTTGTAATTACCCACACGGGTGGATAAAAACAGCGCCTTCGCAGTGTTATTTTTTTGTGAAGTCATACACCCGTCCCAACTTGTCTAAAATGACATTTTTATTATATTTAATACCCTTATTTTTTACAAGCAACCTATAACCAACCGCTTACGTAGTTTTGAAAAAAAGCTTGCTACAACATTTCGTCGTATGTATTGCCCTATTGCTTTCAGCAATAGCTAATGCCCAGCAATGCGAGTGGATTGATATGTATGGGGGTTCAGGTAATAATTATAATTTGACCCATGCTGTAGATGACAGCAATAATGTAGTGGCGGTAGGAAGGTACACTGCTACGGTTACTCGAGGCTCCACATCATTTTATTTACCCTTTGGTAGTCTGAATATCGCACTGGTAAAGTACAAACCTGATGGGACAATGAGTTGGATGACGAGAATAAAAGCACTGGATACCACCAAGTTCTCAGCAGTGACTGTAAATACAATTAAGTCTTATAACAACGAGTACTACCTTGTTGGCAATACACAGGGAAATATTGATTTTGGTAACGGTATAACTATTCCGCAGGACACAACAAATTATCTCTTTCTGGCAAAATATAATACAAATGGTGTTGTGCAATGGGTTAAAACGTTTTACTCAACATATACCTCTCTTTCAGCTCCGGGAGGGATTGACATTGATAACGTGGGTAATATAGTTCTTACCTTCGGTTCAGGCGGGAAATGGTTTTTTTCACCCACAGATTCAGTATCCACAGGGCACTATAGTCAGATTGATATTTTTGTTGTTAAGTTTACCGGTAACGGTAACTTCATCTGGTGCAAAAACTTTGGTAGCAGCAGCCTTACCAAAAACGATATAGGTCGTGCAGTATCAATTGATGCCGCTAATAATATTTATATAGCTGGGTGTATTGACAGCATCACACAATTTGGTAATCAAACATTTGCAAAAAAAGGACATATTATTCTTAAACTAGATTCCGCAGGCAACCCTATTTCGGGGATAAGTTTGCCTTACGAATACACTTTATATGGAATTAACGTTGGCTTGCAAGTCTTTCCAGACGGTAGAGTTGCTTTTACAGGATATATGAAGGATAGTATGGAATTTGGAAACTCAATTAAATTACATTCTACAGGATCTTCTACAACAAATGCTGTATTTGCCTTATTCGACAAAAATTTGAACTGTAAATGGGCAAAACAATGTAACCCCTCGGCCGGTGCATATACAATACTTGCAAGAGTTGAGACTTCTCAAGATAACATTTATACGGGTGGATGGGTGAATGGACAAATTATCATAGGGAACACAACTGTTGGGAAAATCGGATCAAACAGTTTTTGTGTAATAAAGATGGATACTATTGGTAATTTTTTATGGGCGTTTTCAGGAGAAACATCTGGTCAGATAAATACTATAGGACCTGATAGGGAAGGCAATGCATATATAGGTGGATATGTTAGAGACTCTGTTAATCTCTTTGGGGTAAAAAAATACAGCAACGGCAATACCACAGATATTTTTTTAGCGAAGTTGAAAGACTATGAGATAACCAGAGGCAATGTTAGCCCGGGACCCTATTGTGCAGGCGATAGCATTGTTGTGCCTTATTCCATCGAGGGTAAGTTTACCGCAGGTAATGAATTTATTGCTGAACTTAGTGACAGTGCCGGAAATTTTGACTTTGGAGGACGTGAATTAGGTCGTGTAACGGATACATTAGGGGGCACCATTAAAGGGGTTTTACCTCTGTTTAATGTAGCCACCAATAACCGGTACCGAATACGGATAATAAGTACAAAACCGTTTGTACAAAGCTATTACAGGATTGACACCTTGCGCTTGCTTATATATAGTAAAGACACGGCCAATGCAGGCCCTGATTTATACGTTTGCAAAGGACAACCCATACGATTAGGCACCACAGGTGGTAGCCGCTGGCAGTGGAGTCCGTCAACATTTATGCCCTACCTGCAAGATACAGGAAACAGGCAACCACTAATAAAACCTGACAGTGCTGTTGAATACCGTATTATTATCAGCGACAGCAGCGGTTGCGGTGAAATTGATACCGATTATGTAAAAGTGTTTATTCGCCCGCCACTCTCGTTAGCACCCATTAAAGGCCCTTCAGCTTCGTGCCGTGGCCAGAAAGTTTTGCTAACAGCCGCCATGACCGGAGGGGATAGTACAGGTTACTGGTACAATTGGTCGGTTAGTGGCGACCCAACCACCATAAGTACTACAGACACAGTAAGGGTTTCCCCTTATAAGACTACCACATACCGAATAATTATGGGTGATAGTTGCCACCCAAAACCTGATACTTTGTTTTATACCCTGCAAATTGATACGGTACTTAAAGTACTAACCAATCGTGACACAACAATTTGTAGAGGATCAACCGCTTATCTTCAAGCATGGGGAAACGGTTGCGACCCCAGCCAATACGAGTTTTCATGGACAGTTTTCGGTAACAGTGTGGTATTAAGTGATAGTTCACACTTTACACCCTCGCCTTCAGCTACCACCCTTTACCGCGTTACTCTACGCGATAAAAGTACCACCTATACTGCTTCAAGAAATGTAAGGGTTACGGTTGACAATGTGTTTTTTGCTACCATAAATAATAACACCACCATTTGCCAAGGGCAAAGCATAGATTTAAAAGCAGGTGCCGCCAGTTGTGATACCTCGCAACTGCATTACGAGTGGGATAACGGCCTCGATACTTTGCAAGGCCACACAGTCAGCCCCAATGTTACTACCACTTATACAGTTAAGGTAACCAATAAAAGTAACGGCCTAAATGATACTGCCAAAGTAACGGTTACTGTAAGACCTCCGCTAACCTTAACATTAGCAAACGACACCACCATTTGTATGGGTGCTAATGTGCTGCTCAAGGCAACTGCAACGGGGGGCACAGGTACTTATAAGTTGTTATGGACGGTTAATAACGGTTTGTGGACAGATACAGCTTTTACAAGTACGGTTTCGCCCACTACAAGTTCAACCTATAGGGCTGTATTAAGCGACAATTGTTCAACCAATGATACGGCTTTTGTGAAGGTTACCGTAAGAGACAGCTTAAAGGTATCATTACCCTATAACGATACCGCAATATGCAGTGGGGAACAATTGACGGTAAACCCTGTCGGAAAAGGAGGTATTGTCGCCAACTATAGTTATTCATGGCGTTTCCCCGACGGAACAGTTGTGAACGGTAAACAACCCACTATCAACCCTACTTCATCAGGAACCTATAAAGTACTCTTAACGGATAATTGCAGCAGCCCTTCTGATTCTGCAACGATGTTTGTTTACGTGCGTCCTGCGCTTAAAACAAAAGTTATTGGCCCTGCAAAAGCTTGTGAGGGTGATACCTTATTATTAACGGTTGTTGTTTCGGGCGGAGACAGCTCTAACTACTCTTACACTTGGGAGTTACCCAATGGTAGCTTCGTGCAGAGCAAAACAATCACTGTGACCCCAACCGGTAACGAAACCTATAAAGTAATTGCCGTTGATGGCTGTTCAAACCCTGCCGCTGATTCGTCATTACATATCATAACACTTCCCCCTCCTATTAGCCTTACTCCTTCAGCCGATATTACAGTATGCCAAGGCAGCAATGTACCGTTATCAGCCACCATTGTTGGCGGTACACCGGCCAATTATCAAATACTATGGCAAGAAATTGGCGGCTCATTCAGTGCGAGTTCCATATCTATTAATGTTCAACCCCCGGTAAGTACTCAATACAGTATCTCGGTTAAAGACGGCTGCGCCTCCCCTGTTGCCGATACTGTTACTGTTAGTGTATTGCCAACCCCTGAAGCTGATTTTGCCGTAACCCCCACTAAAGGGTGTGCTCCGTTTACTCCCCTTCTAACCGATTTATCCCAAAACAACGATACCTCCCTGAACATTTGGAGGGTTGCCGGTACCGAGAAACAGGGGGCTGTCCCTGCATTTACTATCACCAAAAGCGGAAACTATACGATTGAGTTAGTAGCCTCAAACAATTTAGGCTGTAAAGACTCGGTTAAAAAATATAGTGTAATTGAAGTGTTTGCCTTACCAAAGGCTAATTTTATGCACCACCCAGAGCATGAGACAGAGATAGGGAAACCGGTTACGTTTTATAATTACAGCACAGGAGCCCAACGCTATAACTGGTTTTGGTCTTCTACCGACTCATTGTTTGTGCAAACGCCCAACGATATAAAACGGGTTTTTGCGGATACAGGAAAACAGTTAATAAAACTGGTAGCTATCAACTCAAACAATTGTACGGATACTTTTTACAAAGAAATATTTGTACACGACCTATTTAGCGTGGTAATACCCAATAGCTTTACCCCTAACGGTGATGGGCTTAATGATGTATTCAGCATTGTAAATACAGGCACTTTAAAATATTCAATATCAATATTTAACCGTTGGGGCGAGTGTTTATATACCTGTAGCTACGAAAACGGACAATCGCTGCCTTGCAGCTGGGACGGAACTTATAACGACGTGCCCGTGACTACCGGTGCCTATTTGTATCAAATTGGTTTTGAATCAGAACTACATCTTAAAAGAAACGTTTGGGGTACTCTCAATCTTATTAGATAACAACCACTTAAAATTTTGACTGCAATACCCTATAAATACAGGGCATGAACTATTATTGCACCAAATTTTAAAATTGATGAAAAGAGTTTTTTTGATGATGATTTTGGCGGGTAGTGCTTTGGTTGCAAACGCCCAAGTAAAGTTTGGAGTTGAGGGCGGTATTACTTTCACTAACCCTAAAACAACAACCCCAATTTCTGAGATTGCTTGGACACCAGGCATTGGTATTCGTTTAGGCGGATTTGCACAATATGGTTTCCACGAAAATTTTTCAGTTAGGGGCGGATTAGTGTTTGAGCAAAAAAGGTTTACTAACGAATTTAAAGTTACCGATATGATGGGCAATAGCGGTACCATGTATCATAAATATACATTAAGCTATATAACTATCCCTGTACGTGTATTTTATGGACTAAAGATAAACAAGGGAAGTTTGCTTTTCGGATTAGGCCCTGATTTTAGTATTGGTGCCGCTGCAAAGGTAAAAGCAACTAACACCAACGATAAGCTGCCCGCAGTTGCCCCAAGTTTTGGATTTGGGAGCGATGCTAACGAGATTAAAGCTTTTGACCCCGGTTTTGGCATCACCGTAGGCTATGAGTTTGCAAACGGTATCGGAGCAAACATCAATGTTGTGTACGGTCTTTCAAACCTTTTTAACAACACAAACAATTCTGAGTGGTTTAACAGAAACTCAGGTATAGGTGTTTATTATATTTTCAATAAATAAGCTGTACAAAATACAAAAGCCCCGCTGCATGGTGCGCAGTCGGGGCTTTTTTCAACATATTAAACCAAACTATGAAAATTACTTAATCGATATTGTTTTTGGTCCTACTTGCTCGGTTTTGGGCAGGATAAGGGTAAGAATACCATTCGTAAATCCGGCCTCAATTGCATCAGCATTTACATTTTCGGGTAACATAAAGCTACGGCTAAAGCTACCGTAGTGGTTTTCTACACGGTGGTAGCGGGTGTTGTTTTCTTCTTTTTCCATTTTGCGTTCACCGCTCACAGTCAATCGGCTGTCTTTCAACTCAATCTTCACATCTTCTTTATTCAAACCGGGCAGGGTAAAGGCAAGCTCAAAACTGGTTTCAGTTTCTTTCACATCAACAGAGGGTCTGAAAAACGAAGTGTTGTTTTCAACTTTACCCAAACGGTCGTTAAAAAAGGTATCAAAGAAAGTTCCGAATGGAGTGATTGAATCACGGAAAATTTCGTTAGCGGGTTTAAATTTTGTTACGTACATGGTTGTAAATTTTTAAATGTTATTGTTTGGCATCTGTATTTCAATTCTTGTACCACTCGATTTTTAAGCCAAAAAGTCACTAAAACAAATTAACAACGGAAATATAAGCGACAAAAAGTCCTAAAAAGAACTTATATAGGTGAGAAGAAGGTGCTTTTTGTCCGATAGGAGGACTACCCCATATAACACCCAAGGAGAATTAACCCGAAAGCATAGGATTGCGTCGAGGAGCAATAGAAAATAATCCCTCGTAGGGTAGAAAGATATAAAAGTGAAGTAGCGGAGAAATTATCGCAACAAGGTAATGTTGCCCATTAGCACCTTTATAATGTTATCAGCGCCGGTGTAGCGCAGTTTGTAGATATATACCCCATCAGGGCAGGGCGCATCTTTATAAGTTCCGTCCCAGTTATTAGCAATGTTGTTTGTCTGGAACATCCGTTCACCCCAACGGTCAAAAATCTCCAAATCAAATGTTTTGATACTGCCGTACACAATCAAAAACTTAGTATTCAACTGGTCGTCGTTGGGTGTAAAGGCATTGGGTACCCAAATTACAGGCTCAAAATTGAAAAATATCTCGTTAGACCAAGTAGTATCACCACCCGCATTGTTTTCATATGCCTTCACACGATACCTTTGGGTAAAGTTATCAAAGCCGTCGTTATAATTATCAGTAGTATCACTACCCCTATCACGTTGCATTACAAATGAGGGGTCAAAATCAACACTGCGGTGCAATTCATAAGTGCGTACTCCATCCGTCCAGCCTTTATAACGTGTCCAATTCAAGTCCACTTCATAAGCATCGGGTTGTGTACCGGTAAGCAATATATTGGTATGAATGTCTGAGTATATCTCACGTCCGCAAAGGTCTAATGCAACAACACGGTATTCAAAAGCTGTTTTATCCGTATTTAAGTTCCTTTCAATGTAGCTAAGGTTGTCCTTATCAACAGTACTCACAGTTACCCAACTGTCGGGAACACCTGCAACACGTCGTTGCACAGTATACCTGGAGTTAAAACGAGGGGCGTTTGCCAATTCCCATTTTATCACCATGTTGTCGTCTTTGGGAAAGCCCACCGAAACATAGCGCATCTTAAGTATTGGGCTATCGGCAAATATTTTCAAGGTTTGTGTATCTCCTAAACATCCCTTGTCTGATACTTCAAGTACCCTCAAGGTGTTGTTTTGTATACCACTCCAGTTTACATTCACTTTATCGGTGCCTAAACCACTGTTAATGGTACCGCCATCTATTATCCAGTTAAATACCGAGGTTGCAAAACCTGTGGTTGTATAATCGTGGTTGCCAAACAATGGGTTACAAACGATGCTGTCACCAATAATTGGAGTTGTCACAGGCTTAGGGTTAACCAACACAACAGAGTCAACAATAAAGCTGATACAACTGTCTTTGGTCATTTCTTGTACCGTCAAAACAAAGCTGCCGGCTTTCTTCCATTCTAACCAAACAGTGTTCTTACCTTGGCCTTGAATGTTTGACGTATCACCGTCTATAGCCCAACGGTATGTTGAACCGGGGAAACCAGCTAGTGTATAAGAGTATTGCCCGCTGTGCTGGCACAATTCAAACTGGCCTTTAATTTCATCAGCTACAGGTAATGGATTTATTACAATAGGTAAACGCGAAGGATTGCCTATACAAGGTTTATTATTTACCGAATCGTAGCTTGTTTCAAACACCTCAACGTATCCGTTTCCTGTTGCTCCCCAGTTCACTTCAATCCAGTTTCTGGTTGCATCACCGGTTATTGAACCGCCATTTACCGTCCAATGATATGTTGAGCCTATTGTATAAATAACTTCGTACCGAACCTTGGTTGAAAACTCACATACCGAATCATCACCTACAGGAACCATTCCGCCAAGATTATGGCTTTTCTTAACCTTGTAACGCACGGTATCGCCTTGGCATCCCCATTTAAGGGTTTCTACTACTTTCACGTATCCCGTACCTTCATCACCCCAATCAACAATTATACTTGGTGTGTTATTTCCGCTGCGCAAAGTACCACCCTCAACCACCCAGCGGTAGCTGGCTCCTTCGCGGGAATTAACATAATACCTTACCCCTCTAAGGTTCGGACAAACTGTTGGGCTACCAAACAACGTATCGAGCAATGAACGGGTTTTGTGTACATAAAAATAGTTTGTATCACCTGAACAACCTGCTTGGTTGGTCTCAACCATTTTCACAATACCGTCGCCAATACCTCCCCAGTTTATACGGGCTTGGTTTGGCTGAGGGTTTGCGGTTATGGTTCCGCCTACAACAAACCAGCGGTAGGTATTACCAGCAATAAGCGTTGTTTGATAAAGAGAGTTCGCGGTAAACTCGCAAAGCGTATCTGTACCTGTAATATTATTCTTAACAGGCTTGGGCAATATATTCACCACCAGCTCTTTTGCAGGTGCTGCACAACCGCCTTTGTTATATTCTACAACTTTAATTTTTCCGGTGCCTGATGAACCCCATTTTACTTTAATAGAGCTTCCGTCAGTAGGCCCCTCAACCTGGCCACCAGTTACTGTCCACTCGTACCTATGACCGTTTGTAAAATCAGTGGTATATGTACTTGCGCCATCACCGGAGCATACCTGAAGAGGTCCGTTAAGCATACTGCTGCCAATAAACGGGTCAACAAAAATGTTGAATGTTACGTTGCGGCTTTTGGGAGGGCAACCATCATCAATGGCTTCAACTACAAAGTTATAAGAAGCTCCGCGAGCTTGTGGACAAGATGGAGTCCAGCAAAACTGTGAAGTGACTCTTTGTTGACCTGTTTTTTTGGTAAAGGTAGCCACAGGACCTGTCCAACCGCTACCGCCAAACACCTCCCCTTTTGCACTCATGGTGATGTTTTGGGGTACGTTATTACGGTTAAGGTCAAAATCACTGGCCTCAATATCAAAACAAATAGTTTCTCCTGCTATTACCCTCTTTACATAGTTTCCGGTTGTAGGAACTATAATGGGGCTTTTGTTGGGTGCACAGGTAATCACAATCATCTGCACATCCAATCGTATCGAACTCAATGCTACGCCGTTCCTCCACTCGGTAACCTCAATAGCCAGTGCATAACGCCCTGTATTGGGAGGCATCATGGTAGTCAAACCGTTGTTAACGTTTATACTTGCCACGCCGGCTGTGCCAAATGGGAAGTTTACGTTATGTCCTGATTTATAAACTACATTCTCAAAAGGTAATGCTAACTCGCTGGGAGGATTGGGATTGGGTGCAGTGGCATCGGCACCCGCCCATGGATGTACTAACCTATAGGATAATGAATCACCGTCAGGGTCGCTGGCTCCGTTAAAATAGGTGGTAGTATCGTTTGAGCAGATATATGGGGCTGGTACCCCTGTGAAAAATGGTGAACTGTTGCGAATATTGGTTGGGGGAATAAAGGCATAGTAGGTTTGCCCCATCTCATCAATAATATTATTTTGAGTGTTGCGGCAGCAACGCATAAACATCAAGTGATAACCAAAACTTGACGGAGGTAAACTAATTAAACGGCTATATGTAGCCTCTCTAAGACATACCTGTGGTTGATTAGGACAATCGGCACCTCTTGGAGGATCTACCGAAACTTCATTTAATAAAGAAAAAGTGAATTGTGATACAAGAGAACGATTGCCGGTAGCATTGTATGCGCCAACAACAATTTCGGGGTCAAACTTAACTTCGGATGCCGCACAATCCCTATAAATTTTAAGTGTAACCCTGTATTGAAAGTATCCGTTTGCTAACCTGCTCACGTACTCATAACTCATGCTACCCCCAACTAAGTGGGTAGCTTTTGCAGCAAGCATGCTACAAAGAGCTATAACAAGCAGTATGTATTTGGCTACGGGAAACTTCATCTTCACTATACAAATTACAATATTTATTCCAAAAGCGTGCCCTTATCTATATAGAACTCTAAATTGCTATAATAGTTGCACCGACTGTTAAATATTATACAAAAATATAGGCTCTTACCCCTAAACGATTTTTGCAAATTTTTATTTCAAAAAAAACTACGGTTTTAACTTGTATAGGTTTGACTTAGTGAACTGAAAAAGGTTTAATGCAACTATCGTAAAAGAGTAATGCTGCCGCTTTTGATGGTATAGATGTTATCAGCACCTGAGTACTTTGCAGTGTAGATATAAACTCCATCAGGAACAGGCACCCCATTTATTGTACCGTCCCACGAGTTATTTATATCATTAGTGCTAAACGTTTTGCGTCCCCAACGGTCGTAAATATCCATCTCAAACGTTTTTACACTTCCTGATACAATTAAAAACTGAGGGTTCACCCCATCAATATTGGGTGTAAACGAATTAGGTATCCAAACAATCGGGATTAGTTTCACTTCTACTTCGTTAGACCAAGCTGTATCTGATTTACCGCTGTTTCGGTATGCAACAATCCTGTATCGTTGTAAGTAATTTTCAAGTCCGTCAAAATATTTATCGGTTGTGTCACTGCTTACGTTTCTTGAAAACACAGGGCTTAGCTCTGCATCGTTCCTACGATACACTTCATAATTACGCACTCCATCGTCCCAACCCTGATATGGTGTCCAGTTTACGGTAACATCATAATCTTTGGGTGGCTCAGAACTCGCCCAAACGTTTACATGCACGGGTGAATAAAAATCACCCCCGCACAAGTTTTTACCTCGTATCCGGTATTCGTAAGGATTATTATCAGTGTTGATGTTGGTATCTGTAAAGTTATTTACGGTTCCCGCAACTGCACCCACTGTTTTCCAATGGTGAGTGGTGCCCGCATTGCGGCGTTGTATTGCAAAGTCATGAGAATATAGCGGGGCACTGTCCAACTGCCAAGCAAGGCGGATATGGTCGTCTGGAAAACCTACGGTAACATATTTAATAGTCAAATAAGGTCTGTCAGCAAATACATTCTTACGCATCGTATCACCAATACAGCCTTCATCAGTTATCTCCACCACCTTCAGGTTGTTATATTTTTGACCGCTAAAGCTTACAGTAATATACTTGGTTCCATTACCACTATCAATAGTCCCCCCTTCCATAAACCAATTAAATGTTGAACCTGCATTACCGCCTGAGTAATATGGATTTCGGTTAAATGTAGGGTAACAAACAATGGTATCACCGCGTATGGGTTTGGTTTTGGGTTTAGGAGTCACCCTAAGCACGCTGTCAATCAACACCCCTATACAGGTATCCTTACTGGTTTCTATTACGGCAAGGGTAAACAAACCAACAGTGTTAGCATCAAAACGAATGGTATTGGTTCCTTGCCCTTTAATGTTGGTGCTGTCTCCATTGATAAACCATTTATAGGTTGACCCCGGAAATCCATTAATAGTGTAAGGCGCATTGGTTTCACCTTCACAAATTTTAAAACGTCCTACAATTTCATTGGCTGTTGGTATAGGATTTAACAATATATCCAGCGCTACAGGTGCACCAATACAAGGAATATTATTTATAGAATCGTAGCTGATTTCAAACACACTTACTTGGGCGTTTCCAAACTTGCCCCAGTTGGCAATAACGCTGAAGGTGGTATCGTCTTGCACAATAGTTCCGCCATTAATGCTCCAGAAATAATCCGAGCCTTTGGTCTTCACTACTTCGTACCGTATTCCGCCTGTAAACTCACACATGGTGTCCCTACCTACAGGTTTAAAGCCCTGTAATACGTGATTTTTAACCACACTTATCTCCACAGTATCACCGCTGCATCCCCACTTTGTTGTTTCAAGCATTTTTAATTTACCGATACCAACCCCACCCCAATCAATTGTAATTGTATCGCTACCGTTACCATCAACAATGGTTCCGCCTTCAATAAACCATTGATAAACAGACTCGTTACGCGGTGGGTATGCGCTGTAATTTACCCCGCGAATGTGCGGACATACCGACTGGCTTCCATAAATGCTGTCGCTGAATGCTTTTGTCTTATTCACCTGCAAACGAAGTGTATCGGCAATACAACCATGTTTTGTTGTTTCAATAATTGCAATTTTACCTGTACCGATTGAGCCCCAGTCTACCTGTGCAATATGAGGTTGCGGCAAGTTGTTAAGGGTTCCCCCTTGTTGTACAATCCATTGGTATGTGCTACCGGGGACGGGTGTTAGCGGGTATTGTTTAGAAGTAAACTCGCAAACTGTATCGTTTGGTAAAGGCACAACCACGGGGTGAGCACCAATCTCAACTAAATATTCACGCTGTGGAGCTACACAGCCAAAAGCACTGGTTTCAACCAATCGTAACTTTCCTGTTCCTGCATTTCCCCAATTTATTTTTACAGTGGTTAAGCTATCGGCTCCAATTATCGTCCCCCCAATTACGGACCATTTGTATTTATGCCCTACACTATTGGTCATGGTATAAATTATCCCCGTATCCCATTCACAAACTAATGCCTTACCGCTTATTCCCCCAACACCTACAAATTTTTTCACCTCAATGGTAAAAGTTACGCTGCGGGTTTTGGGCGGGCACCCGTTATCTACCGCATCAACTACAAAGTTGTACAAATTGGTACGACCCTGGTCGCAGCTTGTTGTCCAGCAAAACTGTGAAGTAATATTTTGTATTGACGAATCTGTTTTAAACGTCGCTTTAGGCCCCTGCCAAGTAGGGTCATCGCCAAACACCTCGCCCCTGGCGCTTATTTTCACCTGCTGTGTAGTATTTGCATCTGCGGCAAGTATGCTGAAACACACAGTTTCACCTGCGGTAATGGTGCGGTGATTTGTGCCACCTACAGGAGATATTGAAGGGGTTGAGTTGGGCGGACAGCTAATTACAATAATCTGTACATCTCGTCGTATTACGCTAAGCACTGCTCCGTTCCTCCATTCGGTTACCTCCATTGCCACTGAATACAACCCTGTTTGCGAAGCCAACATAGTCGTTAGCCCGTTTAATTGGTCGATTTGTGAAATTCCGTTACCTCCAAAGGGAAATGTAGCTGAAAAGCCATTCCGGTAATTAATGTCAGCAGGGAAAGCGAATACATCCGGAGGATCAGGCGATGGATCGAAGCTTGTTCCGCCGGCCCAAGGTCTCACTAGTTTGTACGTAAGAGAATCACCATCAGGGTCAACGGCTTTGTTTAAGTAAGTTGTAGTATCGTTTGCACAGATGTATGGTGCAGGAATATCTGAAAATGTGGGTGAACTGTTTATTGTTGAAGTAGGAGGAATAAATGCATAATACGATTGTCCTGTATTATCAAAAATATTTATTTGAGAGTTGTTGCGGCAACAACGTGAGTACAATAAATGATACCCAAAGTTTGAAGCCGGTAAACTTACAACGTTGGTATATATCCCCTCTTCTATACAAACATCTACAGTATTGGGGCAGTTGGCACCTTGTGGCGGATTAACAGATTTACGACTTGAAAGATTAAAGCTTATAGAATTTGTAAGGTCTTTAAAGTTGTCATCCTCATAAAACCCTATGGAAATAACATTATCAAAATCACCGGGAACTGTATTACGACAATCGCGATAAATGGTAAGAGTAACCCTGTACCTGTACTGCCCACCTGACAACCCCAAGTATTGATAACTCATACTACCTCCTACCAAGTGGGTAGCCTTTGCCGCTGTGCCACAAAGTAATACCACAAATACCAGAAGAAGTTTATACCATTTAAAGCTCACGTTGATTGTCAAATCTTTGTTAAAGTTAATCAATTAGACAGACGAAAGGTATAAAAGAGTTGTTCGGCCATTAAAAAAAAGTCATTTTTTTTGTTGTTGCATCCAATGCAAATTTTATTAAATTTGCAGCCCTTTAAATAAAAAAGGAAATGGCGAGGTAGCTCAGATGGTTAGAGCGCAGGATTCATAACCCTGAGGTCGGCAGTTCGATCCTGCTTCTCGCTACCAATAGAACAAAACCCTTGCAGTGCAAGGGTTTTGCTATTTAGCGGATTCTCTATTGTAAAGAGATTGATTTTAAAGCATTGATTTACACACCACTTGTAGTTCGATTCTGCTCCGATTGACAGCCGCAGAGTCATGGTTTGATAAATAATCATGGGTATTTGCACTATACCGAAATTAATAGCGATTCACTAGTGAGTGAATTTTAATACCCCTTCGTAACCCAGCATCATTAAAATCCGTTTTGGGAACACCCCACTATACATAAAAATAATTTATGTGAAACATAATAAACATATATTTTAATTTATATTTATTGTGTTACACCTTTGCACAGTCAAAAAAACAATAATGAAAAAAATCACTGTAGCAAAAGGGGATGGCATCGGACCTGAAATTATGAATGCAACATTAAGCATTATGAAAGCCGCAGGAGCCGAGATTGAAATTGAGGAAATAGAAATCGGCGAGAAAGTTTATTTATCCGGAAACACAAGTGGTATCAGTGCAAGTTCATGGGGCAGCATACGCGAAAACAAAGTGTTCCTTAAAGCTCCGATCACAACCCCACAGGGCGGAGGCTACAAAAGTCTTAATGTAACCATGAGGAAATCATTGGGCTTATATGCCAACGTTAGACCTTGCAAAAGCTTTTATCCTTTTGTAAAAACAAAACATCCTGTAATGGATGTGGTGATAATACGTGAAAACGAAGAAGACTTGTATGCCGGTATCGAGCATCAGCAAACCGAAGAGGTTATACAATGCCTTAAATTAATTACCCGGCCCGGATGCGAAAGAATTGTTAGGTATGCTTTTGAGTATGCGAAAGTGTATGGACGCAAAAAAGTGAGCTGTTTTACAAAGGATAATATCATGAAACAAACCGACGGCTTGTTTCACAAAGTATTTGATGAAATATCAAAGGAATATCCAGACATAAGGGCTGAGCACTGGATAATTGATATTGGGGCGGCAAAAATTGCTGAAACACCGGAAGAGTTTGATGTTATAGTAACCCCAAATCTTTATGGGGATATACTTTCTGATATGGCAGCACAAATTTCAGGTTCGGTGGGATTAGCAGGTTCAGCCAATATAGGCTTACAATGTTCTATGTTTGAAGCAGTTCATGGCTCAGCTCCAGATATTGCTGGAAAGAACATAGCAAATCCCTCAGGCCTATTGCGGGCGGCAATAATGTTACTAAACCACATTGGGCAGGCAAGTGTAGCAGAGAAAATAAAAAATGCCTGGTTGTATACACTTGAGCAGGGAATTCACACTCAGGATATTTACAAGGAGGGGCTAAGTAAACAAAAAGTAGGAACAAAAGAGTTTGCAGAAGCTGTAGTTAACCACCTTGGAAAAGAACCAACTATATTGACCTCGGCTGATTATAACAACAACGCTGAGTTTAATCTGCCAGAATACAAACGAAAGCAGCCTGCAAAAAAAGAGTTAAAAGGAATTGATGTTTTTGTGGACTGGAAGGGAAATAACGCTGAAGAACTCGCCATCATGCTAAACAAGCTAAATAATGAGGCAAAACTGAGCATGATAACCAATAGGGGGATAAAAGTTTGGCCGGATGGCTTTGAGGAGACTTTTTGCACAGATCATTGGCGATGCAGATTTATGGTAGCAGAACAGGCTACTATGCAGCCCAAAGATATTTTGACCATACTAGGGAAAGCCATTGAGGAGAACATTGATGTGATAAAAACAGAAAACTTGTATGAGTTTGATGGTAAGAAAGGCTTTTCGCTAGGACAAGGACAATAATAACATGAGCATTAACTTTTACTATGGGGTACTTCCAAAAAGTAAGCTACCCCATAGTGCATTTGTTACTAAAACAACTTCTATTTGTTTCTAAACCATTCAAATTGTTTTGAGATAATATTGCTTTTATTGTTTTGTAAAAATACTTTGTAAGCTTCAGCGGCAGGGCTAAATTTTTTATCCTTTAACCAAATGAGATTCCAATTGGTTATAATCGGAAGTCCTTTCACCTCAATTATGGTAAGTTCACCGTTTTTAAGTTCATTCTTTATACCGATTAAAGGCATAATCGAGAATCCCAAGCCCGCCAATACAGCTTGCTTAACAGCTTCGTTTGAAGTCAACTCCATTTTCTTTAATACATGAATATCATTGTCTGAAAGAAACTTCTCCATCACCTGACGGGTAGCAGAACCTTGTTCACGGTATATCAACGGTAAATTTTCCAAAGTTTTCAGCTTTATTTTTGCCGGAGTTTCATTTGTTTTCCTGCCCACCAAATAAAGCCTGTTTTCCATCAAGGGTATATTTTCAACAGCTATGTTTTTCGGCAAAACAGAGACTAGTGCGTAATCAACATCATTATTTTCTAAGTGTTTTATTACAGTAGCCTTATTGGTCACGTCCATTATTAAGTCAACGCCACTACTTTCATTTAGAAAATCCGTTAAAAAATAAGGCATAACATATTTTCCTGTTGATACAACTGATAGCTTCAGCTTTCCTACTACTTGTCCTTTGTGTTGAAGTGTTTTATAATTTATTTCATCCACTTGTTGTAAAATACTCTGGGCAGCACTTGCTATTTCCTTTCCAAAATCAGTAATATAAATTTTGCGTCCTATAACTTCAGTTAAAGGTATTTCAAATTGATCTTGTAAATTTTTTAGCTGGATAGATACGGCTGGTTGTGTTAAATGTAACTCCTCAGAAGCCTTGGTTATACTGCCCAACTCTACAATTTTTGCAAATACTCGTAATTGGTTTAGAGTGTAATTCATAAAATAAGTTTATCCTTAACATCAAATATATAAATGTAAATATATGATTTTGAACTTTCACTTTTGCACCATAATAAATCCATAAATTATGAGTAATAAAATGATACATGAGGCGCTTCCCTTTGTTGATGGATTATTCTCTCCATCAGAAGCATCAGAAATGCTATACGACATTATTAGCCGTGCAATGAACTTTTGTACGATTAAGCAATGGAGTGAATGGGAAAAAAACAACTCTGCCGATCTCTCGCACTATGACAATATGAAGGCAGACTTTGACTCTAGAAGGATTAAAATAAGGGAAGAACTAAAGAAACTAAGTTCAGGTGACCAGAAGTTAAAAATTGAATTAGTTTTTAACGTACAAGTTGATAGTAAATAATTTACAAAATTAACCCATCACCGGCCAAAAATGGAATTCAGCTTACTCATTGATAACCTTACAAACCCCGCTTTACTTTTTTTCTTTTTGGGAATTATTGCAGTAAAGCTTAAAAGTGATTTGGAAATACCTCCAAATTCTTCAAAATTCATCTCATTATATCTACTTTTTTCAATTGGATTCAAAGGAGGGCAAGAATTGGCTCACAGTGGTATTAATGTAGAAATTATGTGGTCCATCCTGTTTGGAGTTGCCCTTGCCATCCTCACCCCTGTCTATTCCTTTTTCATATTAAAAAAGAAACTGGGTGTTGAAAATTCTGGTGCAATTGCCGCAGCTTATGGCTCTGTTAGCGCAGTTACATTTGTTACAGCGGTTTCTTACCTTGAGCTTCATAAAATAGATTTTGGCGGACATATGGTAGCTGTAATGGCTTTGATGGAAGCACCGTCAATAATAATCGGGGTATTATTAATTGATTTTTTTAAGCAACAAGGTAACAGTAATACATCGTTTAAAAAAGTACTTCATCATGCGCTTACAAATGGCAGTGTATTATTGATAATGGGCAGTCTTATTATTGGCTTCTTGGCAAGCAACGCACAAGCGCAAGGTATTAAGCCTTTTACAACAGATATTTTCAAAGGTTTCCTCGCGGTCTTCTTGCTTGATATGGGAATTGTTTGTGGTAGAAAACTGACCGACCTTTATAATTACGGGCCTTTCCCGCTAATATTTGCTATCCTTATACCCGCAATCAACGGTATTATTGTGGCTTTTTGTAGTGCAATGGTAACTAATAACTTAGGCAATAGGTTTTTGCTAACTATACTCGCTTCCAGTGCTTCTTATATCGCTGTGCCTGCAGCTATGAAGTTGGCCGCACCAAAAGCTAATCCGGGTTTGTATGTCCCTATGGCATTAGCCATAACTTTCCCTTTCAACATAACACTTGGTATGCCTATTTATTTGGCCATACTAACAGCATAAACAAGAAATCTAAAACAAAACAGTGTGGTAATTGTTTTTTGTGGTGTTGTAAGTTTTTACGATAGTAAAGCTATTATAATTAAGTATTACTAATACAAATTGAGTGGAAGAACTATTAAAAAATATAAGAATACAGGTTAGTGATCAGCTGTTTAATCAAGACCCTGATTCAAAATTATTGGGTAAAAAAATAGTTAGACACAGCATAGATCTGATTGAAGAAATCGGTTTTGAAGCATTTACCTTCAAAAAGTTAGGTGAAAAAATTGGATCCCCTGAAAGTACCATATACAGGTACTTTAGAAACAAAAAACAACTGCTAATGTATCTAACTTCCTGGTATTGGACTTGGTTAGAGTGCCGCCTAGTATTCTTTACCAATAATATAGTATCACCGCAAGAACGTTTATCACGTGCTATAACTGTAGTTACACAATCAATAAATCACCACTCTGAATACACCTATATAAACGAAGTAAAACTTAATAAAATTATTATTTCAGAATCGTTTAAAGCTTTTCTTAATAAAGAAGCTGACGAGGCAAATAAACTTGGTTATTATCAAGTGTATAATCGCATAGTGGAAAGAATCAGTGATATGGTTTTAGAGGTATCGCCAAAGTTTCAATATCCCCATACACTTGTTTCCACAGTCATTGAAGGAGCACACTTTCAAAAATTTTTCTCAAACAACATACCCCTTCTAACTGATGTGGGAAAAGACGAGACAAAGCTGGTTAATTTTTTTACAACTATGGTTTTTAGAATGATTAAGAATGATGATGAAAAATGAAGATATAAACCTACGACCCTTGCAGCGGTTTTGGCGTTTGTTGCAAGTTGATAAAAAAGAAATAAGCCATGTTTATCTGTTTGCCTTATTCAATGGCCTAATGAACCTCTCGTTACCCTTGGGTATACAAGCCATTATTGGATTAATACAAGGGGGTAAAGTGTCTGCTTCATGGGTAATACTAGTTATATTCGTTATTGTCGGCATTGCCATTTCAGGGTTTATGCAAATGATGCAGTTAAAAATAACTGAAAACCTGCAACAAAAAATATTTACCAGGGCTTCATTTGAGTTTGCGTTTAGAATTCCGAGAATAAAACAAGAGGCATTATACAAATATTATCCGCCAGAGCTTGTAAACCGTTTTTTTGATACAATCTCTGTTCAAAAGGGTTTGTCCAAAATTCTTATGGACTTTTCTTTAGCCTCTCTTCAAGTGCTTTTTGGGCTTCTCCTTTTATCCTTCTACCACCCATTGTTTATTGTGTTTGGTTTAATACTCCTTCTTTTGATATACCTCATTCTTGGGTTTACAGCAAAACGGGGGTTAAAGGCAAGTATAGAAGAGTCTAAGCACAAATACGAAGTTGCCCATTGGTTGGAAGAATTGGCCCGTACAATGGATACATTTAAACTGGCAGGAAAGACAGATTTACCTTTAACCAAGGTCAACCACAATGTCGATTCCTATCTAGACTCTAGAAAAAAACACTTCCGCATACTATATACTCAATATGGTTTTCTAGTAATATTCAAAGTTATAGTTGCGGCTGGATTATTAGTTGCAGGGGGGTTATTAGTATTTAAACAACAAATGAATATAGGTCAGTTTGTTGCTGCTGAAATTGTAATACTAATGGTAATAGCTTCTGTTGAAAAACTTATTTTGAGCCTAGATACTATTTATGATGTATTAACATCGCTTGAAAAACTAGGGCAGGTAACAGATTTACCGCTTGAAGAGCAAGGAGGAGAAGATGTTGTTGATGTTTGCAGGAATGAGGCATTAAAAATTGAATTAGATAATATCACATATAGCTACCCTGAACAAGAAAACCCAGCCATTCTTAGTTTTTCCCTGAATATAAATCAGGGAGACAAAATATTGATTACTGGCGAAAGTGGCTCCGGAAAATCTACCTTATTGCAACTTATTACTGGCGTGTTTACACACCAAAAAGGAAATATAAGCTATAACAATATCCCCATAAATAACATAAAAAAAGAATCTATACGAAACATACTCGGCAGTTATATGTCACATGATTTACTTTTCAATGGTACTTTGTCTGAAAATATTAGTATGGGTAGAGGAAGTATTAGCCGTGAAAACATACTTTGGGCAGCTGAGAAAGTAGGATTAAGTGCATTCATAAAGAATCTGCCGCAAGGGTATAACACTTTAATTTTTCCTGAAGGAAAAAGATTACCCCGTAGTGTAAGCCAAAAAATACTTTTGGCACGTAGTATAGCAAGCAAACCTCGGCTGCTGATACTTGAAGATATGATGGACGCACTTTCAGCCAAAGAAAAAAAGCAATTAATATCCTTTTTAACATCAAAAGAAATGCCTTGGGCACTAATTGTGGCATCACAAGACAAACAATGGGTAGAAAACTGTGATAAATCAATAATCCTCAACAGAGGCGAAGTTGTAATTGAAGGTAATTCAGAGTTGGTTAAAAATAGTGATTGGTTTAAAGAAACGTAAGATGCTCAATATATCAAAAAATTCAGTAAAAGGTGCTTTTGACATAGAAAGCTACAGCTCTTTTTCGAAGCTTTCTAAACCTAAAAAAAATGTTTTGCTCAGACTCATTGCAACAACACTTTTAATAGGTATTGTTATTATGTTTTTACCTTGGACGCAGAATATAAGGGCAGAAGGATATGTGACTGCACTTCAGCCAAACCAAAGACCTCAAACAATACATTCAATAATCCCCGGAAGAATTGAGAAGTGGTTTGTAAATGAAGGTGACCAAGTTGAAAAGGGTGATACAATTGTATTTATCTCAGAGGTGAAAGAAGAATATCTTGACCCTGAATTATTGCAAAAGACTGAACAACAAGTGAAAGCGAAAGAGCTTACTGTAAGTTCATATATGGAGAAAGTAAAAGCATTGGATAGTCAGGTAGATGCATTGTTAAACAATAAAAAACTAAAAATTCAACAAGCGCAAAACAAACTGAAGCAAGCACTTTTGAAGGTACAAAGCGACAGTATTGCCCTTAAAGCAGCCGAAACTGATTATACCATTGCCCTAAAGCAATTAGAGCGTATAGAAGGTCTTTATAAGGACGGCATAAAATCACTTACCGACGTTGAACAAAAAAGATTAAAAGTTCAGGAAACACTATCAAAAAAAATTGGCGAAGAAAATAAGCTGCTGACAAGTAAAAATGAGGTGTTGAATGCTGAAATGGAGATGGAATCTATAGATGCTGAGTATAACGACAAAATAGCAAAATCGAAGTCGGAAAAGTTTACTGCACTATCAAGTATGTATGATGCTGAAGCAATTGTAACAAAGTTGCAAAACCAGTATATGAACTACTCCATCCGCAGTGGTATGTATTATATCACGGCCCCCCAAAATGGATACATTACAAAAGCAATAAAATCAGGTATTGGTGAAACCATTAAAGAAGGAACAGAGATTGTGAGTATTATGCCTTCCGATTATCAACTGGCCGTTAACATGTACGTTGAGCCGATAGATTTACCACTAATAAATAAAGGAGAACCTGTACGAATTCAGTTTGACGGGTGGCCTGCGATTGTTTTCAGTGGGTGGCCCAATGCCTCGTACGGCACATTTACAGGAAAAGTGGTGGCCATTGATAACTTTATTAGCCCTAACGGCATGTACCGGGTTTTGGTAGCCCCCGATGAAAATGAATATAAATGGCCCGAGGAAGTTAAAGTGGGTGCCGGCGCTAAAACTATTACATTATTAAATGATGTACCAATCTGGTTTGAGTTATGGAGAAAGCTTAACGGTTTCCCCCCAAACTTTTATTCTAATGTTGAGCAAAAACAAACTAAAGAGGTAAAATGAAAAGAATATTTCTTATCCCCCTTATTTGTGGCTTACTCTACTCAACCCAAAACATGGCTCAAAATGACAGTGGGGTATTTACTTATGAAGTATTCATAAGTTATGTAAAACAATACCATCCCGTATCTATACAATCTCGTCTTGTGGCAGAGATTGGTGAACTTGAAATACAAAAGGCAAGAGGAAGCTTTGACCCTTTAGCATCTTCTGAGGTTAAACAAAAATACTTAGGCGGGACTACCTACTATGATTTAAATCAACACCAAGTAAAAATACCCACTTGGTTTGGAATTGAAGGTAAAGCAGGGTTTGAGAATAATACAGGTGTGTTCCTAAATCCGGAAAACTACACAAAATCCGGATTATGGTATGCGGGTGTTACCGTCCCGCTTGGACAGGGGCTTTTTATTGACAAAAGGAGAGCCATGCTTAAACAGGCCAAAGAATTCAGCAGATTGTCAATAGCTGAACAACAGTTAATGATAAATAACTTATTGCTGGATGCCTCTATTGCTTATTGGAATTGGTACATAGCATACAGAGAAGTAAATATTAATGCAGAAGGACTGCTATTGGCAAGTGATCGACTAAGTGCAACAAAAAAGTGGGCCATTGCCGGCGATAGGCCATTTATTGATACTTTGGAAGCCGACATTCAGTATCTGAACCGACTTGTAAGCCTAGAACAAGCACAATTAAACTTCAATAAGTACACCTATGAACTTAGTACATTTTTATGGAGTGAAAATGAAAGCCCTCTTCAACTAAGCGATTCTGTAAAACCCCAAATTAATATACCAGACATTTATTTAAGCCTACCTGTGTTGGGAGAAAGCATGGATAGTATAAAGATAAACAACCCGTTATTGAGCCAATTACAAAGTCAACGTACAATCCTATCAATCGAAAGACGCTTTAAAGCAGAAATGCTTAAACCTCAGCTAAATTTGAGTTATACCCCTCTAGCTCAAGCTACCGGGAACAACCCTTTCTCCCAGTATTCAATTAATAATTATACCTGGGGACTGAACTTTAATGTTCCAATTTTTCTAAGAAAAGAACGTGCAGAATTGAGCCAGGCTAAGCTAAAGATAAAAGCCATTGAACAAAAAACAGCACAAAAATCATACGAGCTAACTAACAAAGCCAAGTCCAATTTGGTTGAAATAAATAACCTCCAACGTCAAATTTCACTGTATAAAAAGAATGTAGAAAGTTATAGTAGGCTTTTGGATGCAGAACGACAAAAACTTTCAATAGGAGAAAGTTCATTGTTTCTGGTTAATACACGAGAACAAAATTATTTGAATGCTCAACTAAAATTGGCAGAAGTAATAGCAAAGCAACAGCAAGCCTTAGCCGGGTTAAAGTGGACTCTTTCTGAATGGTGATAGGAAGCGTACTCATACATTTCTAGTATTGTTTTTATAGGGATTGAGTTGCTGTTTGTTAAGTTTAGTTCTAACTCATCCATCCTTCTTTCGGTTGGATTAACTATCAAACTAATGTACTTGATTTGAAATGAAAGGAACTAAAAGATGTTTTAGATACACAACCATTTGGAAGTATAGGAAATATCTTACTGGAGAAATGTAAAAACAGCAAATACACGATTAGCAGTTTAACAATCGACTAAGCTAAGCCGTCTTTCAGACTATAAATTGTAGTCAAAATTCGTTGATTGTAAATTTGCAACTAACTGATTTTAAGCAATAAGTAATGAATCTGGCTCGATAATGAAATGCTTCGGACTACAAAAACTAAAACCCTTGCTAAGCAAGGGTTTTGTTGTTTTTAGAAAAACGGATATTATTTCCATTTGTGCCTATTCGATTGATTTAAAGCATTTTATTAGTTCGATTCTGCTTCGGTTTTTTATCAAATAAAGCCTACCCTCAATCTTCTGGACGTTTTAATTTTTACATAACCCTTTTGGCTTGTATTGTTTTATCCTTTTTAATTATCCATTAACAAATTAAAATCTTGCCACCAAGGTTTCGCAATGCATTTTTTATATTTTTAAATCGTGAATGGGATAAAGCAAATATGTTTATTGTTAGCAGTTATATTAGGAATACCAGTTGCCGGGCTGCCGCAAGACGCTGTAAAAGAAGTTGAATCGTATTTTGAAAGGGCTATGGTTTATAATAACCTGTCTATTTTTGGGCAAAGCATCAACGAGTTGAATCTTGCTATAGAATATGCCCACCGCCATAATTTAAAAGAACAGGCTATTAACGCTACTATTACGCTGGCCGAAACGATGCGCATGACAGGCGATTTTGATAAAAGCCTTGAGTTGCTGATAAACCTGCCGCAAAGCCCTTTATATCCTAAATTGCATGTGCGAAAACTGGGAAGAATAGCGGCAATTTATAATGAGTGGAACACACCGCTGGTAAAAACCCCAAAAGATTCAGTAATCCGTTACCTTGACAGTGCCCTTAAAATAGCAGCGGCCATAAACCTGCAGGCCGAGCAGGCCGGACTGTATAACGAGTTGGGATATACAATAGCCAGTACTAACCCATACAAAGGGTTGACTTACCTGCTAAAATCGGCAGAAATGTTTGAATACCAAAAAGACACACACAACTACGTTGGTTCGATGACAAATCTGTTGAGGGTGTATGTGGGGTTAAAGAACGCTGTAAAAGCCAACGATATTATTAACAGGCTATTGCCGCTGGTAAGTGGTAAACAGTGGTATGCGGCAGAAACTGAGTTATATAAGACTATTGCGTCGCATTACCATTCTTTAAACGACACCGTTTCTGCCCAATACTGGTTATCAAAAGCGGATAAAGGTACAATACGTAGCCTTGAAGCCAAAAACTCAGCACAGGTAAATGCTTTTCGGACGCTATATGAAACCAAAAAGCTGAAAGAGCAAGTAACTGCTATGGAACTGGTGACCCAATTGAAGCAGGAAGCCTTGGACAGGCAGACAAGGCGTACTCAGGAACTGGTGATATACCTGCTGGTGCTGGCCTTGATGGCAATGGGTGTGGTAGCTCTTTTGCTCAGGGAAAGAAACCTTAAACGGCGACTAAAAACCACCAATATAAATTTGCAGGTAAGCAACGAAAAATACCAGGTGCTGATGGTGGAAAGCAATCACCGGATAAAAAATAACCTACAGATGGTAATTTCAATGTTGCAATATTCAGGCAGGGGAGCCGATAAAGAAATTTCAGAAGCATTCCATCAAATGTCAGGCAAAATACAAACCATTAGCATGCTGCATAAGCGCCTCACAGCCGATGTACACAATGAGCAGGTGACTATGGATGTATATCTCGGCGAAATAATAGCATACTACCAGAATATGGCGCCTGCCATCCCACAAATTACCGCCTCAATTGTCCCGGTAAAAATTAAAAGCGAAAGAATTATTTACTTTGGTTTGATTTTGAACGAGATGATTGCCAATACCATAGCCCACGGAAACAGCGTAAGCGGTACGGTTAAATTCAACGTTACGCCCCTTGCACAGGGGTATGGTTTTGAATATACAGATGGCTCTAAACATGCCCTTACGGCTGCAAAAGGTACGGGCAGCGCCCTCATACGGCAGCTTACGCAGCGGGTGGGCGGAACAGATTTTATATTTAACCCATCCAGCGGGCAGTATAGGTTTACATTTTATGAGTAAAACAAGGGTAGTAATAATAGAAGACGAGTTTTTTGCAGCCAGTCACCTGGGCGAATTGCTCACTGATTTGGGGTATCTAGTGTGTGGAATATATTACAGCGGCGAAGATTTTTTAAAGCAAACAAAGTGGGATTTTGATATTGCTATTGTAGATATATTTCTCTCAGATAAGATAACAGGGTTAGATATAGCAGAAAAACTGAATGAACGGTTGAAGCCATTTATTTTTCTTACTGCCAACCAGGATAAACAAACCCTTAGAGCCGCCGCCCGTCTCATTCCCCAAGCCTATATAAGTAAACCTTTTCAGCAAAATGATGTGCAGGCCGCACTTGAAATTATTTCTCACGGGCTGATGCCCAAAATACAGGTGCGCACCACGCATGGCATCGAGGAGATTAGTTCGGGAGATATTATATATATTCAGTCTGATGGTGTGTATGTCCAAATTCACACCACCACCGGCAAAATAACCCAACGGAAATTACTGAAAGAAATACAGGACGAGCTTCCTGCTTCATTCATGAGGGTGCACAGGTCATATCTCGTCAATACACAATATATTGAGAAAAGAACTGCAACCACACTCACACTACGGGGTGAGGTTATTCCCATATCACGCAACTACAGAACCGAACAGGATGTTTAATTTGCTCTGAGGTTAGGTTGCTGCCATCCGCAACAAAAACTTGCTGTTTACTACAAAAATCCTTATCCATTTAATGTGCGGTCTACCTTTGGGTATCATTATTAACCAAAAATTAAAACATTATGGAAGGACTTGATTTAGGAGAGATTCTTCAAATAGGAAGCATCGCTTCAGATGTTATTAAACATCGTGATAACCCGCTTAAATTCATCGAAAGTTTTTTTAGCAGTGAAGAAGCACTACAATCTTACCTGGAACAAATAGACCAAGATATTGTGCAGGGTTTTAAAAACCTGGTGGAGGAACTAAACGAAAAAACCTACCTCGAACAATGGTCGGCTATCAGTGCTACGCTTACTCATATACACGACCAACGAAAAAGTTATGCCACACTATTTGGCGCTACCTACAAGGGCACCGATGGAAATTATTATTTGGTGGACGACCAAGGTGATACCGTGTTGTTTATAGATTGGGCCATTGGCTCTAAAGATGCATCGGGCAACCGAACAGGGGGGGTGCTGGAAGAAATGTATGGCTGGCTAAATCAGGGAGAAATAAGAAATCAAACCTTATCCAGCTTATACGGAATATTTGAAGATGCACCGGGCACCAACCCGTCGCCATCATCCAACAACCAGTACGGTCATAATGCTATTGAATTATTGATTACCATTATTAATGCAGCGCAAACCTTCAGCGGAGGGCCTATCAGCAGTTCTTATGCCACAAATTTGCAGGTAAACTCATTGTATTCATTCCAGCAGGCTATTTATAAGCTTACTACATCTGTGTTTTTTACCCACGATGCTATACTCCAGTTTTTAAATTCAGCAACAGGAAGCATGCATGGAAGAAACTCTGCCTATAACCTAATGGTAAACAACTTTGGTACAGCTACAACCGAAGGGACTGTGTGGTACAAATTTGCCGATGCAATGGCAGCCCTATCACAAGGAAACCCTGACCAGCAGCTAATGAAAACCGCCTTTAATGCCACACAGGTTCCCCCAGCCAATGCGCAGCCAATGATAAACTCCGATGCTTTATACGGGGGTGGTCCTGACTGTTTCAGATGGTGCCCTTACAATTTCAACCTCAGCGATTATTATCAAAATGCCTTCATCTCGTCCATTGGGTTCGTTATAGTCCCTCCTATGGGCTCAAACAGTAATAACTACATGTATGTTGGTTTGCAGGGCACTGCCACCCAGGTGGGGCCGGGGCTTACATTTACCCCCATGATAAACCCTGTACCCCCAATGTATGACCTTAACGCTCCGGCAAACTGGGTGATTGTTGATCCCGCCTCGGATAATTATAATTACAATGGCTGTTTCCAATTAACCAATTATAACTTTAATTATGTAACACCACCTGCCATACAGGATACCACTACACAAATACAGGTGATTACCGGGTTTAAACTGGGTAGTGTAACCAATGGGCCCGGAGAATATAACCTTGCTATAAGCCTACAATTTGGAGTACTGGATGTAAGCGACCCCCAAAACCCAACGGTTACTGTACCCGACACTACCTATTACGCCCCGGAATGGTCGGATCAGATGGGCATACAGCAATACCTGAGCGGCAATTTTATTGGCAATTTAGGCGGCACTACTGTACAAGACCAGCAAACAGGCGTACTTACCAATGTAACGATTGATCGTGAAGCCAACGGAGCAAACTCTATTAACGTGCAAATATTTCCCAATGCATACCTGCTAAATATGTTTCAGCCAGCCAATGTAACGCCTATAATAAATTCACAAACAGCACCGTCAAACTGAAATTCATAGATTACATTTAATTACGGCCATTATAGGACTTGTTAGCAGTTTACCGCAAAACTTTAAAAATAGTTCGATAATGATATGCTCCTGGCTACAGATACTTCAAAACCCTTGCAGTGCAAGGGTTTTGCTGTTTTATGGGATATTTAGCCGTTTCAACTTATCCTGTAATTTTCAATGATTGTATCAATCCATCAGCTATTTCTAAGTGATAATTTAATACAATAGGGCTGCCGTCAAATTTCCCTGAAGCCTCTGCTTTTAAAATGCTTTGGATTCCTTTTTCTTCAAAGCAGACGGGCTGCATGGTAGCTTGGTACCTCGCATTGGCATCCGCAATCCAAAATTCTATCTCTTTCCGCCCTTTGTGCGTTTTGCCTTCATCATGGACTACGGCTATTTCGGAAAAACATTTTGCGTAAGCAACACTATCAAAGTTGTTTTGTGCTTCTACTAAATCTGATACTATCTTCGGTAAGTTCATAATTAATTATATTGGGTTATTAAATAGTTGGTACTGTTCCGCCGTCAATGACGAAATTTGTTCCTGTTAAATAATTGGCTCTCGGTGAAGCCAAAAACCCGACTAATTCAGCAACCTCTTTGGGTTCGGCGGGCCTGCCAAAAGGTATTCCACCCAACGCATCCATCACACTTTGCTGAGCCTCTTCTACAGTACTATTTGCACTTCTTGCAATCTCGCCCAACCATGCTATTGATGCTGTTGTATTTATCCATCCTGGTGAAACTGTAAGCACGCGAACACCTTTTGGCGTAACTTCATTCGATAAGCTTTTACTGTAATTGATCAAACCTGCTTTTGCAGCGGCATAAGGCAGGGTAGAATCGTATAGCGGTAATATACCCTGGATAGAAGCGATGTGGATAATAACATCACTTTTCCGATCAATCATTTGCGGTAAAAACCCTCTGTCAAGTCTGACAGGAGCCAGTAAATTAGCTTGCAGGGTTGATATCCAATCCTCATCATTCAATGCAGAAAAACCACCGGCGGGTGTTGATGAGCCACCAAGGTTGTTAACCAGAATATCCAGCCTGCCATAGGTTGACAGCACTTCGCTGATTACTTTTTGCGCACCTTCTGCCTTGCTCAGATCGGCAGGAATAAAATGCAGGCTGCTGTTTTCTTTTTCAGGAGCATTTCTTGCGGTTATAATTACAGTTGCACCAGCTTGTAGCAGCCTTTCTGCAATGGCCTTTCCGGCTCCTTTTGTACTTCCTGTCACCAGGCTGATTTTGCCTGATAATTCATTTTGATAATCCATTTTAGATGTATTTAATTTCTTTGGGCAAATCTCTGTAGTACGTTAGTATCTCACAAGTACGGAGTTACGATTCAGATAGGGATAAGTTATTCCCTATTGGACGACTTGGGATAGAGGTTTAACTTTGCAATATGTATGAGAGGAAAGTAATGCCGAACCTGAACTGTGGGCTTGACCTGGTAGGTGAAGTGCTTTACGGAAAATGGAAGATACGACTGCTTTGGTTTATAGATCAGGGGCATAAGCGTCCAAGCGAACTGCAACGCAAAATACCCGATGCTTCACGCAGGGTTTTGAACATGCAGTTGAATGAATTGGAAAAACATGAACTGATTACCAGAAAAATTTATCCCGTTGTACCGCCAAAAGTGGAATACAGCCTTACAGAATTTGGTAAGACGGTAATTCCCGTTATTGCTGCATTAGGGCAATGGGCCGATAAACATGAAGACCATTTACGAGACGTGATTTTGAAACAAACTGTAATTTCGGATTTGAATGACAACCTGGTTATCTAAGCTGTTTATCGGAATATAATGTTCAGTTATTGGAATTAAATATGGCATTAATTTTACACAATGCTTTTTTGGCAGACTTGCCTGTTTGTGCATAGATTTTATCAGCCAATTATTGTTTAATAATCGAACACAACCCTTTACTCCAAAATTGAGAGGAAAGGAGGCTTATGCTCTTCAAATAGTTCGATAATCTTCCTGTCGAGGCTACCAGATTTTCAAAACCCTTGCACCGCAAGGGTTTTGTTGTTTAATAAGTTTATGAGCTATAAACGAATTTCATGTAAGATTTTGATTTACAACATGTTTATGGTTTGCTTCCGCTTTCATTAGTTTTTTTGACTATTGCAATAAGACCCTATTCTCCTGACAATTAGCGACAATAGCTAATTATTTTCCTAAGTTCAATATATTTTTATTGTTTTTCAATAAAAATATATTGAACTTGCATCGTCTATTAAAAATCTTTGAAAGATGTCAAAAACAAACAGCTTTGTGTTTTGGGGCTTATATATTGTGGCTTGGATCATTTTTGTAGGCTTGTCTATAGAAGCCGGGGGCTTATTAGTAAACTTTATTTTCAGTCTGTGTAAGCCTGAATTTGTTCAAAATCTTTATCAAAAGTTGGATTTATCTGCAATATATAAGGAAAGTAGATTGGCTTTTTTTGGCATCTATAGCTTTATACTAAGTATTTCAATTTTAAAAGCTTGCCTTTTTTACATAGTAATCAGATTAATGCACCAAATGGATTTATCAAAACCGTTTAACACCTTTGTTTCAAAGCAAATTTCACTAATTAGCTATTACACCCTTATTATTGGTCTATTAAGTTACTTTGCCAGGCAGATTACCAAAAGTTTAATGCATCACTGGGTTGTTCTCGATAACATAAACTCCTTTTGGGAAGACAGCCAGGCATTTATTTTAATGGGAGCAGTTATTTACATTATTGCAACTATTTTCAAACAAGGAGTGGTCATACAAAACGAAAACGATTTAACTGTATAGCTATGTCAATCATTGTAAACTTAGATGTAATGATGGCAAAGCGAAAAATGTCACTTAATGAGCTATCAGAAAAAGTGGGGCTAACACTTTCTAATCTCTCGATCTTAAAAACCGGAAAAGCAAAAGCTATACGCTTTAGTACACTTGAGGCACTTTGTGAAGTGTTGAATTGCCAACCCGGAGATATTTTAGAATTTAAAAATGAAATGAATGAAAAATAAACTAACACATTTTGCCATACATATTGATAACATTGATAGGGCAAAGAAATTCTACGACGAAGTTTTTGAATGGGGTTTTAACTCTTATGGACAAGATGACTTTTTGCAAATCAAGGCAGATAAGTCAGAAGATGGAGAATTGATTGGAGCAATGCAATCAAGAAAATATTCACCAGTAACTGAAAAGGTAATCGGTTTGGAATGTACTATTGGTGTTGAGAATATTGAGGAAATCATAGAAAGAGTTAAAAGTAATGGCGGACAAGTCCTTATGCCAAAGACTGCGATTCCGTATGTTGGTTACATTGCCAAGTTTTTGGATACAGAAGGTAACTTGATTTGTGGAATGCAATATGACAATTCAGCGAGATGAAAACTTCAAGAACAATTCATCCGGACTTTCAACTCTTATTGGACTTTAAAGGTCAAGATATAATTGACTTATTTAAAGACTTGCGGGAATATATTTTGGAGTTGCATCCGGACTCTAACGAACTTGTTTATCATACCCACGCCTTGACAGCGGTTTTTTCAATCTCCGACAAGCTATCAGACGCTTTTTGTATGTTGCCAATTTACACAAACCACCTAAACTTAGGCTTTAACAAAGGGGCGCTTCTTAAAGACCCTAATAAACTTTTGACAGGGACAGGAAATTTAATTAGGCACATTGACGTAAAAAAAACAAGCGATTACAGAAATCCTAAAGTAAAGGCATTAATACAAGAATCCATTGACTTTGCGATTAAGGATATGGGCAAACCGACAAAATCAATCGGTAAAACAATTTCAAAAATTAAGAAGAAATGAAAGCCTAGTTTCTAAATGGTGAGATTAGGTCACTTATTTTGTTCAAATAGTTCGATAACATTATGCCCGGTCTACTAATAATAACAGGCGTTGCAGTTCAGAAAGCCTTTTTTGTTTTTTGTCTAGCATAACACATCCAAAACAAATAATAGACACACGATTTATTATTTTTGTTACCCCACTTATTTAGACGAAAAAATAAACAATGTTTGAAAAAACTAAGGATCTATTTAGCGAATTTACATTTCTGAATCCCAAGGACCTGCTTCAACTTGCCACTATTATTAAGTTTAAGCATCTTAAAAAGGGTGAACATCTGGTAAGGGAAGGTGCTTTTAATTACAATGCTATTAAAGTTATCAAGGGTTTGTTGGCGCATTATGTGATTGATAAAAATGGAGTTGAAAAAACATTGTTATTTGTACCCGAAAAGGGGTTTTCCGGTTCATTGCAAACTACTATGAACAAAAAACCGGCTGACGAGAATATTGTAGCTCTTGAAAACAGCTGGCTTGTATCTATCGATATTAGAGAACTGGAAAAACTGGCTTCTGAAAATATCCGAATACTAAAAATACTGAGTCAAAGCTACAAAGAGATTATTTTAGATGCTGCCACACGAATAAAATATTTAATTGTGCATAGCCCTGAAGAACGTTATTTACATTTCACCAAAACCTATCCCAATTTAGAGCAAAGAGTAAAACAAAAGGATCTGGCTTCTTTTCTTGGCATTACCGTTAGCTCACTTTCGCGTATAAGAGCACGAATTGCGAAAAATAAAAATTAGCCCCCATTTCGAAATTGCCTTAAGACAATTTTTTTAAAGTTTTTTCTAATGAATTTTGACCAAATTAAAAATTTAGTCATGTTCAAAGAACTAGTATGTCCAATTTCAAACGAAAAAATTGACAGCAATGTAAGCCGACTTACAATATTCATAAGTGTAATACTAGTTGCCGTTTTTATTCTCACTCTGCAGCCGTGGTTTTTATACGTAGCTGCTCTAGATTATTTTATAAGAGCATTTGGAAATAGCCAATATAGTCTCCTACGGTTTTTTGCATTAAAAATATCTGAAATCTTTGGCTGGAGCCCCAAAATGATTGATAAAGCGCCAAAAGTGTTTGCATCTCGTTTGGGTTTTCTTTGTTTACTCGCGTCATCTGGGTTGATTATCCTAGGGCAAACATTGGCTTCAATTATTATTGCAGCTATGGCCGGCTCTCTGTTTTTGTTGGATGCTTCAAATATTATTTGTGTTGGGTGTGTTATTTATCATCATTTGGTTTTCCCTCACTTTAAAAATAAAAAAGTGTAAATTTCACCTGTTATTAAAACAAAATTGCTGTAATAAACAGTCCGATATCACATTATTTCACGCTTCTAAACGGAACATTTGGTTATTATCAACCGATTGTTCCGTTTTTTAATTAAACAATAAAATTCAATAATTTACTTCATTTCAGAAGGTTTAAAATTTCTTTTGTTTATCTAACACTAAAGAGGAATTAAATCAGAAAATGCTAACTTAGCACAGTCCAGCAAGGAGATGGGGTTATATGTGTACTTAGGACAAAAAATTATACATGTGCTATGAACTTTAATTTTTATATCCCTCAAAAGCTGAAAGGCATATCTCCAATTATCTGGGAAATGAATGCAGATAGTCCTACCAATTGGCAAATGCTACCGGAAAGTTTACTTTCTCTTACCTTCAAGCTCAAGGGGCCGTGGAAGATTCATAGCGAGATATTTACGGAAAAATCGTATAACCCTACGGAAAAGCTCTCTTTTATATGCGGACTTCAAACCAAGCCGTTTAAAATATCTTTTTCTAACCTACAAATAATGGGAGTGGGATTAAGTCCAATAGCTGCAAAGCTATTGTTTGGCATTCCTTGCAGTGAATTGTTAAACTATGCCGTTAGTACGGAAGAAATCTTCCCTGAACACATTGAAATGATTGAAAATGAAATTCAGAAATTACCTGATTTCATTTCCCGAGCCATTTGGATTGAGGACTTTGTGCTAAAGCATTTACAAGATCACCCCGACTATGGTTTGGCAATAAAAGTGAGTAATGTTCTAGACCAGATTACTCACAATAAGATACATGGAAAACCGGTAGACATATATAGCCTCAGTGGCTATTCACGAATGCACACGTACCGGATATTCAAAGACTGGGTGGGGCTTTCGCCTTCAAAATCTATTGTTATCCGTCAGTTCAATCATACGCTGGAAAATATGCACCACAATCAGGAAACAATGACTCAGATTGCGCTGGCTAATGGCTATTATGATCAACCCCACTTAATCCGTACATTCAAACAATTTGCAGAGATGACACCGCGCGAGTACCTAAAGAACAAAACGGAGGTTGTGGGTCAGCTACCCTTCTAACCCAGTTTTGGGTTCATGTTACATTCATACAATTTTAGATGTATAGCGGCCTCTAAATTCGCCCTAACCTATACAACTAAAATATTTATACTATGAGTAACAGTGCTATTGTAGCTATTGACCCAAAAAACAAAACCGCTTTAAAGCGATTCATTTCATTAGAAAGAGAACTAATGAAAGACAATCTCTACTATATTTCTGAGTTAGACGGTGATGTATCCAAATTTCTAAGTGGTAAGAGTTTATTGGCTCAAAACATGGAATTTGGATTATTTATCGCTACGAAGTCAGGAAAAGATATCGGAAGATGCGCTGCCATCATCAACAAAACCTATCAGCAACAAAAGCAGCCCGGTTCAGGTTTCATTGGTTTTTTTGCTTCCGCAGATGGATATGAAAACGAAGTAAAGCAGCTGATTGCAAAAGCTGAAAGCTGGTTAAAAGAAAGACTGGTAAGCAAGGTGATTGCACCCGTAAACGGCGGTGCCCCTAATGCCATGGGATTTTTGGTTACTGCTTTTGATGAAGACCCGATGTTCCCCTTCCCTTGGACAGCACCACACTACCCCGCCCACTTTGAAAAATTGAACTATCAACCCACATACCCTTTGTGGTATTATAATGTGGATTTTAATGGTGAAAAATACAAAAAAGCTAAAGCCAAGTATAGCAATTACACAGAGGCAACTATCCGACCAATTTCTAAAAAGAACTGGGATAAGGACATTGAAACCATCACAGATATACTCAATGAAACGTTTGTTCACGAATGGGAATTTACCAAAATGAGTCATGGAGCCATGAAGGAGTTCTTTGCTCCAATGAAAGACGCTTTAGCTGCCGAACAAATACTTATTGCTGAGGCAAACGGCAAGCCCGTTGGGTTCTGTCTTGCTGTACCCGACCTAACTCCCTTATTCCGTTCATTTAATGGAAAAATTGGTCTGAAAGCACTCTTTAAACTGATAACCGGAGCAACAAAAAAGTTTCAACGAGCAGGTATTCTGGGAATTGGAGTATCGGATGAATTTAAAGGTAAAGGATTAGCCAAAGCCATTGCCATGAAAACCTATACCTACCATGAGTCTCTGGGCTTGAAGAGCAGCTTGTATTTTCCTGTAAATGAAGGCAACTCAAAGTCTCGCGGGTTTGCTGAGTCGATAGGTGGAACCGGCCGTTTAATGTATCAGGTATTCGATAAGGATATCAGCCAATAAGCAAAATCATTCTCCGATTTAATTCTATTCCAAACTGTCAAGCTGAAACCAATATTGCGTGATATATAACCACATATATCACGCATATATCTAATTTTTAGCTACCTAATCATATGAAAAAATTAAAAAAAATTCTCTTAGTTATTACTTTAGTATAGGAGAAGATTTTGCAGGGGGATTTGAATTTACGATAGGAAATGGACGTATTGTAAGATCAGCCAATTTAACTCCAGACAAAGAAACCGGAATAGGGAAACTATCTCAAAGCGACTTTGTGGGACTATTTACAAGGTACAGAGATGGGTTTGTTCCCGGAAAAGTAAGGCCAACTGATTTTCAAACCCCAATGCCCTGGATTTTTTATTCAGGTATGACAGACGAGGATCTTAAAGCAATTTATGCCTACCTTAAAAGTATCCCTCCTATACAGAACAAGGTTAAGAAATTTGAAATTCAAACTGCTTCAACTTCTGAAAAGAAATAAACAGGCCATTAGGACATATATGAATATAACGTTTGATAATCTGCTTGTTTGAGCATAACACTGGGTAAATAGTTGAATAACTATTTACCCTTTTATTTTATATATCCCCTCTGGTTAAATTAAAGGGTTAACCACAGTCCTCCCCTTTCGCCCCCTCGGGTAAACTTTAAATGGTCTGAGTTATAGGCTTATTCTTGAAATCTTATCCTTTAACTAATTATTGCGTATATAACAAAAACCATAATACTGTCATTTTAAAACAACCAATTGTGTTTTGTATAAAATAAGACAACCCAAATACTAAAGCTACGTCTTTACTCTATATAATATCATGCAGAGGCCTTGCTAATTTTTTAACTTAATAATAAGGTAAATTATCAGTATTGTTTTTCTGTTCTACTATTATTGTGGCAGTGGAACCTATCAATAAAGACTAACCGGAATATATGAGGCAGCGTATTATCATTTGCTCAACTCACTATAATAATCTGCCCTCTATACAACAGGTGTCTTTTAATGGGCTACTATCATACTTGCCTAAACTCATTCATTATCAATTAGTTTTCCTTAGCATTTTACTTGCAACGCTAACTTCATTTTCACAGCAATACAGCTATGCCCATTACAGCACCAAAGATGGGCTCGCAGGATCTACTGTTCACGGTATAGCCCAAGATAAAGACGGTTTTTTATGGTTTGCAACTGAAACGGGTTTAAGCCGGTTTGACGGTACACATTTTCAAAACTACACGCGTGCGGATGGCCTACCCAGTAATGAGATTTTTGGGGTATTTGTTGACTCAAAAAACAGGACATGGTTTACATCGTTCCAAAATGCCATTTGCTATTATTGGAAAGGGAAAATTTATAACCAGCAAAACGACCCCGTACTAAAAAAACTCAACTTTACTGCTATCGTTTCATCGTTGGCCGAAAACTCACAGGGTGAGATATTGATTGGCTGCAACTCTATAAATGAACATTATGTTTTAAAAAACGACACTGATATCGTTAAACTATCAGGTACTCATTTTGATATTACCCACGGCATTCCAACGTTTTATGCCGGTGTAGTTTTGTTACCAAAAACTGTACGGGCGTTAGTAAAAGAAAATGATTCTTACTATCCTCCGCACAACAAAACCAAGTATATATTAGCTAGAGGAGCTTACCTTTTTAGAAGGGGCAACGGAACAAATCCTAGTGACAGTGCTTTTTATTTTCCGGCAAATAACCAACCCGGGTATTCTTTCTGGTTATCTGCCGAGATACGACATATAGAATACTTAGACGATAGTACTTTAGCTATGATGAGGTATAATTCAGGAGGTGTAACGCTGTTTAACCTACATAAAAGACAGTTTATCGCTACTTATTTACCGGAATATACGGTTCATACTGCATTTAAGGACATCGAAGGTTGTATCTGGTTCTCTACCAAAGAAGCGGGTGTTTTTAGATTAAACAACCCAACATTCAAAAACTCGGTTTTTTATAATAAAAAAAGTCCGCTTGGGGTATTAAGCATCCAGAAAATGAACGATGGTATTTATGTAGGTACCGAACACTCGCAATATTGGAAGTTAAAGCCAATACAAACAGATGAGGGGCTCAATTGCTGGTACGACCCTGTAAAAGTAAATGCTGATATGGGTTTTCTAAACAAAGAGCGATATAAGCAACTAATCAATTATTCCAGCTCAAATTTTTTCCGGTTTGCTTTCAAAAATCAACAATCCATCAAAACGCTTTTTACATTTAATGATACGTTACTAATAAGTTCGTCGCTAGATGCTTCGCTCTTTCACCTACCCTCCCGGCGCAAAATCAGACAGTTACATAACGGACGAACAACCACCGCCTACAAACACGACAACACCTATTATATCGGGACATTGAACGGGTTGTATGCAATAACCGAAAATGGGAAAAAAGTTTTTTTGGGGGATGAAAATCCGCTGTTTAAAAGCCGAATCAGTTCTTTTGCAGAGGATAATAATGGAATATTGTGGGTTGCCACATACGACGCGGGAGTTATTGGGTACCGCAACGGAAAAATCATTGCTAATATTACACAGCGTAACGGAAACTTGAGTAGCGATATATGTCGCTGTATTTTTATTTCAGGCAATATACTATGGGTTGGAACAGAGAAGGGATTAAATAAGGTTGATATTACATCTGGTCGCTACACTACTACTGAAAAGTTTACTGCAAATGACGGTTTAGGCAGTGATATTATTAACACAGTATACGCTGATGGAAATATGATATATGTGGGTACTCCTAACGGCCTTACCTATTTTGAACAGGATAAGGTACCCAAGCATTCTATCTGCTACATTCGACTTAACGGGATATCTGTTTCAGGGATAAAGCAAGATCCCAATAAAAATCATATTGTGTTAGAGAACAAGGATAATAATATCCGGTTCGAGTTTTCGGGGATTTCTTTTTTGTCATCGGGTGATATTACTTACCGGTACCGCTTACTTGGTTTGAATAATGAATGGCGGACAATTAAGGAAAACACCTTGAACTACCCATTACTACCTTCGGGGAGATATACATTGCAATTACAGGCAATTAATAAATTTAATGACCCAAGTGATGTTCTGAATTATTCTTTTGAAATCAAAAAATCACTACAAGAAAAACCATGGTTTATAGCTTCACTTTATATAATCGCATCAATTATTATTTGGATTGCCTTACAATGGCGCATTAGGCAGATACGGGAAAAAGAAAAGGCAAAACGCACTATCAATCAAAAAATTGCGAGGCTAGAGCAAATGGCGCTCAGAGCTCAAATGAACCCTCATTTCATTTTCAACTGCTTAAACTCCATTCAGCATTATATTATCAAGCAAGATGTTAAAGGGGCTAATTTTTACCTAACACAATTTGCTGATTTGGTAAGGAAGACACTTGAAAACTCGGCAAAGATTAATGTCCCTCTAAGTGAAGAAATCTCATACCTATCCCATTACCTTGAACTTGAACGACTACAATTGGCAAACCGGTTTGAGTATGTGATTGATGCGGAAATTGAAAATAAAGACCAAATCATGATTCCCAACATGGTTATTCAACCTTACATTGAAAATGCTGTCAAACATGGGGTAAGTCAACTTAAAGAGGGTGGTTTAATAAAACTAACTTTTAGTTACGACTCAAACCAAAATGTACTGGAATGTATAGTAGAAGATAATGGTGCGGGCATTACTTACATGCGAGAAAAGCAACGGCAGGAAAAGAACACTCACCTCTCAAAGGGAATGTCTATCACATCCAGCAGGATAGAAATACTTAACCAGCTTTATCCGGGTGATGAGTTTATATCCGTGCAAGTAAGCGATGCACATGAAAATGTTTCAGAATGCGGCACACGAATCACCCTACGATTTCCATTAAACAACCTTGTTAATTCTTAATCTATGCTTAACGCTATAATTATTGACGACAAACCCGCCAATATTGAGACTCTTAAAAGCCTTATTGATACATACTGCCCGCAACTAAGTATTGTTGGTACAGCTACCAATATTGAAGAAGGTTCTTCATCCATTATCCGATTAAATCCATCAATAGTTTTTCTTGACATTGAGATGCCTGAAGGTAACGGTTTTGATTTATTGAAAAGATTTAACCCTGCCCCTTTTGCTGTAATCTTTACTACTGCTTACAACCAATACGCCGTGCAGGCTTTTAGGGAAAACGCCCTCGATTATTTGCTGAAACCCATTGACATTGAAGCACTACAGGAATCAGTGGCAAAGGCAGAAAAGCATATATACTTAGAACAAACAGGCAAAAATCTTGAGAAATACATGCGGCAGCTGCAAGTGCCTGATACAAGTAAAATTGCACTCCCTACTCAAGAAGGGTACTTGTTTGTAGACCATACCAATGTGATACATTGTGAAGCTTCCGGCAGCTATACCCATATTTATCTGCAAGAAGGCAAAAAAATACTGGTAAGTATGAGGCTTAAAGAATGTGAAGATATTTTACCTGCCAAATCGTTTTTTAGAGTTCATCATTCCCATATCATCGGGCTACGCCACATCAGCAAATATATCAGGGGCAGAGGCGGCTACTTGGTTATGCAAGACGGCTCAAAAGTTGAAGTTTCTGCAAGCCGAAAAGACGAATTTCTTGAATTAGTGAAGTACCATTACTAATCCGCTTAGGTTTGATTTTACATGACTGTGAACTGGTTCAACATAACCGTGAACCGGACCAAACGTCTACATTTCATTGGGTTTAACTTGCATATGAACATTTAGCCACGGTGCTTATCCGCTTGGAAACTGTTCAGTTTTAATCAATCGCACACCTAAAAAACAAAACCCATGAAAAAGATCAATGTATTAATTTACCTAAGCTTGTTTTTGTGTTTAACAACACAAGCCCAAATGCAAAAATGGTGTATCCCTCCTTATCTTGTTGATTTATCGGGACCTCCACCCACTCCTACTATTGCTACCAGTAGCTTATCGGCCGGTAGTTATCTCACATCGGCAAATGCCGCGTTTGACAAAACGGGAAATATGCTGTTTTATGTAAGAAGCGGAGAAATTGTAACACCGGCCGGTGCCGTTGTAAACGCGTTTCCTGTTCCCTTATCACTTGAAATCTCAATTGTCCCTGTTCCCGGTCATTGTACAAGGTACTATGTCATTGCCATAGGGTATGATGTAGCGGGCGGTCCGGTAGATTTGTATTATACCATGGTAGAAACTGCCGGTGGCATTAGCATTGTAACAGGATTTAATAACGTTAATTTGGGCGTAGTAGGTAATGGAAAAGCCGGATTAGCCGTTTCAAGGTTACGTGCGGATAGAACCCGTTTTCTTTTCACTGTTGGTGGTACTGCTGTCCAAAGGTTTCGTATTACCGATAGTGGAATAAATCTTGAAGAAGGATTAATGCACAACATCTCTGGTCTTGGTAATAACCAGGCAGTTGATGTTGAACTGAAAGAAAACATTGCAACCGGAACGATGAAACTGGCTTGGGGACAAACTACCTGGTTTGTCGGTATTCCCAATAAAGTCCACGTATTAAACTTAACCAGTTCAGGTGGTGTCGTACTTCCTAGAAATGATTATGCCATACCCGGATTACAAGGTGTTTATGGGCTTGAGTTTTATGGTTATAGCGGCACCCATCTGGCTGTAGGACAAACTTCTTCAACTGATGGTATTGCATTAATTGATTTATCAACCAGTTCCGTTAGCTTCATTCCCAGCTCAAGTAATTATGCAGGCTCACAAATAGAAACCGCACCAAATGGAAGGATTTATGTGTTGAGTACCTCTAAGGAGTTGGCAATAATAGACCCCGGAGCGGGCACAATTACCAATACATCGCTTATTTTAAGCAGCTACTCAGGAATATTTGAAAACACCTTGCCTGAGCAGATAAACGATGAAGATTATATCACGGCAAACTTTAGGGCACAGCTAATGGCGCGTGATAACTACTCTGATGTTGGTGCCGAGCCCTATGAGCCAACCCCTCCCACAGATTTTGTTTCAAGCCCTGACCTTTGGAACCGCAGAGATAGCTTAGGTGATTCGCTTGTACACCAAAACCCCGGTTACGCATCAACCACTTTTGGAAACTTAATGAAGATGCGTGTTACCAATATTGGCTGCGTGCCCTCAACCACAAGTTATGTAAAAATGTATTGGACCTTGGCCAGTACCGGTGAAAGCTGGCCGGGAAGCTGGACAGGCGCAGTGATGTACGGTTCACAACCCGCAGGAGGTCAGCTCACTCTTAGCTCTGCATACAGCACCTACACATCCGGTCAGGGATATGCCGTCCCTGCGCTTAACCCCGGCCAAAGTGCCATTATATCTGCTAAATGGTTTCCGCCCTCTCCAGCATCTTTTCCTTCAGGTACAGTTTCCGACCCTGTAAATATTTGCTTCCTTGGCCGGATTGTAGACCCGCTACAAGACCCTATGTACAGTGAGTTACCCGTTGCGGCTTCAATAAACCACAATGTTACCTTTAACAATAATATTGTTACCCGCAACACTTACTTAGCAAACCTACCCGGTAATTTTAAAGTTGCTCAAGCACCACGTGAAATCTCTCTTCTTGTTCAGAATTACCTAAGCGCAACGCAATTATTCAACATTAATTTTGCTGCTCTTTTGCAAAGTGATTTGGCATTTGCCAATTTGGGCACTATTACTTTAAAAGTAGATAATGCCCTTTGGAGTGCTTGGGTGCAAGGCGGCCAACAAGCTAGCGGGCTTACGGTAAGTAATCAGCAAACACATGAGTTTACTGTAACTAATTTAAGCAATGCCGTTCTTTATAATGTAAGCATGAATGCAAACGATGCTATGCTTGTTACACTTGGGTTTGTGCTAAACAATCCTACACAAGTAACCAATACCTACCGGTTCGGCATTACACAGGAGAGAAGCGATTGGCAACAAGGTGAAGAAAGGTATGGAAGCCCATGCACCTTTATTGTTGACATAGTTCAGGATAGCACAGGTGGCGGACAGGATAGCTCATCGATGAAAAAACAAACCAGCACAAGTGTACAAAGCATTGAAGTTGAGCAAGCTTTATCACAAAAGCTTATTGTATATCCCAACCCATCGGCTAATGAGGCTATTGTGAAACTTGAATTGGCTGAACAGGAATCTGTACTATCTGTTAAGATTACAGACATTTCAGGTAAGCTAATTAAGCAAATTACAGACACCAAAACCGATAAGACAAGGGGAGACCAATCGATACACATTATTACATCAGAACTTCCAAACGGTGTATACATTGTAAATGTTCAAACCACAGAAGGATTACACTCTGCTAAAATGAATGTAGCACACTAATTTTATGATTAGTAGTGAATGAACACTATCTCAAAACAATAAAAGCCCTTGCGGTGCGAGGGCTTTTATTGTTTATAAGGTACTTTAAAGAGTTGGGCTATTTAACCATTAGTGTAATGTTTTTATTTACACCTTCGCCCCGCACTTTTACAGTGTACATACCAGCCACCATGTTTGTTGCAGAAATATCAAGGGTTAAACGGTTGTTTCCTTTTGCAAGCGCAAAACTATTGTTGTAGTACTCACGACCCAGCATATCATATATCGTTACATCAACTTTTGCTGAGGTTTCAGTCATTATTTTCACCTCCACAGCTTTCGTATTCTGTTCTGCCGGATTGGGAATAATAACGGGTTCAGCTCCTTTATCCAATATTTCATTGGGCTGCACCATCTTATCTTGCTTTTCGGTTGACGGTGTTGCCTTTAGCCCTCTTTTCCTGGGTTGTTTTTGGGCTTTGTAATCATTACTACCGGTGCCTATAACGGTTGCGTGGCATAACTCGTTATCAGGATTGCTGCCAATATGGTCTATATATATGCCGGTTGTACCAAAAGAAGATTGACCAAACACAATGCTTGAGATAGTTGAAAACTGTACCCAGTTCATATCCAAATCTTCAAAATATTCGTTACAGCCCGATACACCGTTAAAATATGCTTTCACAACATAGGCTTCCCTAAGAGGGTCGTCCTCTTTTATGGCATACATAGTAACCCCGTCTCCAGTGCCGCTGGTATTCACATCCACTGAGTTACCGGTTTCTTCGTAACCATAATCGTATACAAACAAGCCATTAGGATTTATAGGATTACCCGAGCGGTCGATCTTAAATACAATTGCATTCCCATCACTGGTGGTTGACCAAAAAGGACCTGTTACAAAATATTCAAACTCTGTTGCGCAATCATCAAACACTTTCAAACGTCCGGCAACATCATGTCCCCGCAAATATTTGGCAGGGGTTGTACCCGACCAATATTGTCCGCTCCACTGTGTTAAACCTGTTTGACTGGTCTTAACAACCCATGCCCTGCCATCAATTTCACCGCCTAAAACAAAGCCCGGCATAGCAGGGTCGGCACTGATATCAATCGAGAAAAGTCTATCCAGCGAAGCACCTGTACCTGAACTCTTTACATCAAACGAATTAAGAGCCCCGGTACCGGGGTTAACCTCCATCCAAAAAGCATTGTTACTATGCTGTCCCACTATAATAACAGTAGATGTATAAGGGCTTTCTATTATATCATTAGGAGTGGCGGCAACATCGTATATACTTCCCCACAACAAGCCTCCATTTTGATCAATCTTCATGGCCCACATATCATCTCCGTTGGTACCGGTAGCAAATAAATCACCATTCCCTGCTTCTGACTCTCGCAAGCCTGTTACAAATGGGACCGTTCCTATAACTGATGATAATTGGTAGCCCTGTATAGAGATAACGTTCCCTGATGCATCTAAGCGTATATAAGCAATACCTTGCCCAAAAATTTGTGCACTGGGGTAGAATATGTTTTGCCATCTGTGAAAAGCACCCACAGCGCCATAACCTGAGCCATCTTCAAACTCAATTACCTGAGCCGAAGTAATGCGTAATGTGTAAGTGCCGCTCCCATCGTTAAAAACGTAGTGGTTATTAAAATCGGTAGTGTTAACAAACCGGCCATCATCATCGGCATGAGCAGCAAATATTCCTAAGCTTCCCAAATAAAGGGGTGTGCTTGAAATGTCGATAAAATGGCCGCCGATAAGATGGCCTGTAGCGGCATACCGTGTGTTTTGCCCGTGTACGTTTACCGTACCAATTGCAGGGCCATTGCCATACTCGTGTTGGAAATACTGTGCTTGGGCACTTATTCCCATTAATGCTAAAGCAATTAAAAGAAGTTTTTTCATGGTTAATATTGATTAGTGGTTAATGATTTAAAACCGTAGTAAGTAATTTGCAGACTGATAGCTTGCTTTTATTACAGTCAAAATTAACCGATGATTAAAGGCCCTTTCAAGCACCGATTAGGGAGTCCTATATTTTTGCTAATAAGTGTTGGCAAATGATAAATAAGTGTGCAGAGGAGTAATAATTATACGCTGCTAAATGACCGATGATATGCGTATTGTGTACCCCGATGCCTTTTACGATAATCTAAAACGCTAAAATATACCTACCGACATTACTCTAAGCAATGCTGCTTTTTTGCGTGCAGATACTTCTAACTCAATGCCGTTATTTAAAATAACGTGCCCTCCTCCCCTTCCTTTTGAGTATGATTTAATAAAATTAAGATTTACCAAGTGTTTGTGATGTATGCGGAAAAAACCGAAGCGGGAAAGCTCTTTTTCATAATGCAACAGAATTTTTGATACATATACCTTGGGTGCTGCCGTAAAATAAATACTTGTACAACTGCCATTGGCCTCACAACGAACTATTGATTTGGCATCCACAAAACTGTAGCCGTCAGAACTGGGTATCTTCACTTTTTTTACCTCACCCTTTCTATCGAAACTCGTATCCCCCTTTTTTTCCTTGCTTATCCGTTCTAACCTGCTGAGAATCTTGCTTACAGATTTCCTGAATTCGCCCCTGCTTACCGGTTTTAGAATATAATCACAGATGGCAGCCTTGTTGTTCTGAACAGCATGGTTTTCATACGCCGTAACAAATACAACAGCTGCTTGTATCGCAGAAAAACAGCTCAACAAGTCAAACCCCGAATCTTTTGGAAACTCAATATCCAAAAAAAACACATCCGGATTGTGGGCAGTTATGTAATGATTTGCCTCTGACAAGCTGCCTGCCCTCATTGTAGCAGTTATCTTCGGGAACATTTTGTCCAATAAAAAGCCAATTATTTTGCAAGCATCGGCTTCATCGCCTGCAATAAAGTTTTTAAAATTTTGTGTGCTCATGCGTGATAGGATATTCTATAAAGTAAGAGAACAAATGCGCACTTTCTTTAAGTTCTCACACGTCTCTGTGCCTGAATCTTAACCGGTACCAATAGATAATACTAGCCAAACACCGTACACTTAGGGTTTACCTGCAACCCTACAAATAATTTGCTTACAGAAAGTTACAATAAAAATGTAACAGTTGCCGTTTTAACTGAAGCAATTGCAAATGTTCAATACGATTTGGACTTAATCTACCCAACTCATGACCTATCAAAAAACAAAACCGAAACTTATGTCAATCACCTGTAAAAATTTGGTACTTCAACACACTCGTTATTCTCATAATTTTCACCTTAACCCCTGTGATTCAGACATTCACTACTTTGTACATCAGAATCTATACGTATATAGTCTTAATTTTTAGTACACAGTTTACCTTATTTTAATACATTCGTATTAGGTACTTAGATGTGCATACTTGTGTAAGAGGCTATTTTCAATTGACTTGCAGAACCCTTTTGTATTAGCTTCACTAATATACAGATGCCTAGTGTTTTAGGTTCCTAAGTTGTATAAGCTGCGCTACATAGTCATACTATGAACGGTAAAAACTTATCATTTGCATCTATTATCCTGATTTTTTGTGCCCTCACCTGTAAAGCACAAGAAGACCTTCCCGGCTTTGACCATTACACTGTAAAAGATGGCCTGCCAACTCAAACCATTTACAATGTATTACAAGACAAGAAAGGCTTTTTATGGATTACTACTGATGCCGGGGTTAGCCGTTTTGACGGAACAAATTTTGTAAACTATACCACTGAAAATGGCTTGGGTGATAATGAGATTATTAACCTGTACGAGGATAAAAAAGGTAGAATTTGGTTTGTACCCTTTAGCGCACTGCAAAGCTATTACCTAAATGGGAAAATTTATAACAGCAATAACGATAGCCTGCTTAACGCACTTACCAGTTACGGTGTAGCTTCTGAATTTATTGAATCAGGGAATGGAGAAATCTATGTCCAACTTAGAGAAAAGCCCCACTCGATAGTAAAAATAGATAATAACAACACTATCACATACTTTAACTTCAGCCATCTTTTAGATACTACGGATGTGATAAAAGCATTTTATCTAAGTACGGATAACAGTAAGGTGTATTGCATCACTAATAATGATAAAATAATTCTGGTTTCCGATTCCGAGCCTAAAGCAGTTACTATCCCGTATTCTAATTTTTCGGCAGGAGGTTATAAAATCTGGTGTGCGAATGCATCTACACCGTCCAGAACCTTATACCTGAACGACAACGGGCTGTACTCTATTAATGATACAGCATGCACACTTGAGTTAGGTGTGCACGAAATATCTATGGGAAGGAAGGAAGATGTGATTGTGCTGATGGACAAACACCACAATATTTGGATGTGTAACCGCAGGCACAATACTTTTTTTTACCGCTACACCGGCAATGGCTATGCGCCCGCAGTGCAGGTATTAAAAGATATGTATGCCATTGTAGCTATTGACAATGAAGACAATTTGTGGTTTTGTACGGGAAACAAAGGTTTGTTTAAAATACCTTATAAAAAGCTGATTGAAGATATAATACCCGGTATTAAAGAACGCCTTTTGCAAAAGGGGTTGTTGTGTATACATACCGATAACGAAGGCACGTTGTGGACAGGCTATTGTAACGGTTTCATCACCAGTATAAATGGTAATGAGATAAAACACTACGACTTGAATTATGGAAATCGCAACTTTAACCGAGTACTTCAAATACACTCGGATAAGACGGGCAATATATGGTGCGCCACTGATGAGACCTGTGTACTGCTGCAACGTAAGGCTAAAGGAGTATATAAGCGGGTTTTATTAAACAAAACTGATGGAACGGGATTTTATGCCCCGGTTAAGGGTGTTGCATCTGATAACAATGGCAACATTTATATCACAACACCTAAATTAATATTTGAGGTAAAACAACCAACACCACAAATTAAAGCACTACAAAACTTAGTATTAAACGCACGTATATACAGTTGTTTTTATGACAACCAAAACACTTGTTATTTAAGTAGTTCAAACGGCTTTTATAAAGCAAGCGGTTCCACGATTAAAAATTTGGCAATAAAAACACCCCGACTAAATGTAAGGATACAGCACTATGCCCAAAGTGCAGACGGAACAATTTTTTTAGCCACGTATAGCGATGGTGTTTTAGCATTAAAAAATGACACGATAGTTGCCCGCTTAGGCCGTGCAGAAGGACTTGAAGGTATTATTTGCAGGCGGGTATATTTACAAAACGACACTTTATACATAGTTACCAACGGCGGTATTACTATAGCTGCTTATAAGAATACTCGGTTACACATTATACAAACTATAGGGCTTGACGACGGCCTTCACTCCATTGATGTTTATGATATTACTTTCTTAAAAAACACGATGTATGCTGCCACGGCTGAAGGTTTATCAACCTTTGCCCTGCCGTTGCAAAAGCAATACAAGGTATCGGCCCCTGTTCTTACTATTTTAAGTTTTAAGGTAAACGAAACCGTTTACCCTACTACATCGGTTATCAGCTTTCCGTATAGGCAACAGCGGGTGCGGATAGAATACATAGCCCCTGTTATGACTAACCCCGGCATGGTAACCTACCGGTACCGTTTTGCAGGTAGCACAGAGTGGCACACTACCTCGTCAACTCAACTTGAGTTTAGTGATTTACACCACGGGGATTTTACCATTGAGATACAAGCAAAAAAATCAAACAGCGATTGGAGTACCTCAAAAGAAATAGCCTTTACCATATTGCCTCCTTTTTATTCCACATTACCATTCAAAGGTTTGATTTTACTTTGTGCAGTAGGTGGTTTATACATCCTTATCCGCAATCGGTTCACAAAACGTTTCAGGGTGCAACTGGCTCAACTGCAACAAAACGAAGCAATTGAAAAAGAACGAAACCGAATAGCAGCCGATATACACGACGATATTGGTGCCGAGCTAACCCATATTGTACTGTTATCCCGCATACTAAAAGAAAATTCGCCACACACGGTTCCCTTTACAGACATGGTGGATAAGCTTGAAAAATCATCGAACGAGGTAATTAATAAGATGAATGAAGTGATATGGACGCTGAATGCGGCTAATCACACCCTTCATAACCTTGCTGCATACTTGCACAACTACTGTGCCCGCCTACTTGAAGAACACGGCATAAAAAACACCATTACAATTGATGAGAATGTTTTTACCGATCACCTTGTGAAGGCCGACGTAAGTCGTAATATCTTTCTAATCATCAAAGAGAGCCTCCACAACATCATCAAACACTCAGGCGCCGGCGAGGTAAAAATCTATTTTATGTTACAACAAAACAATGTCCTGTATTTTGAAATAAAGGATAATGGCAAAGGATTTACAACACACCCTTCAGGCGGCGGAAACGGCTTAGGCAATATGAACAGGCGTGCCGCTGCACTGCAAGGCACTGTAGAGATTAGTTCACAACCTAACGCAGGATGTATTGTAAAAGCTAAAATACCACTGTAATAAAACTATCTATTATGAATATGCCTCTCGAAATATGCATTGTTGAAGACCAACCCGATATGCGGTTGTGTATTTCATTTATTATCAACGGCCATACCGATTTTTTCTGCACCTCGTACACTAGTGCCGAAGAAGCCATGGAAGGGATAAAGCACTCGAAGCCACAGGTACTGTTAATGGATATAAACCTGCCGGGTATGGATGGTATTGAGTTTACCCGATATATTAAAGAACATTATCCTGATATTTTGATAATGATGTGTACTGTTTTTGAAGACTCTGAAAAAATATTCAGAGCACTGAAAGCCGGAGCCAATGGATATATTTTGAAAAAAGCTGCCGGCGAAACCCTATTAGATGCTATTAAAGAACTGGTAAAAGGCGGAGCACCCATGAGCAGCGACATTGCCCGCAAAGTGGTAAATGCTTTTAGAGAAAACCCCGGATTTGCAAACGAAGAAATAAGCCTTAGTAAGCGTGAAAATGAGATACTTGACTTACTGGGCAAAGGATACGGCAATAAAGAAGTAGCCGAAAAACTATTTCTAAGCGTGCACACAGTGCGTACACACATTTACAATATTTACGAAAAACTGCACGTACGCAACAGGGTTGAGGCGCTTAATAAAACAGGCAGAACTCTTGTAACCAAAGCTTCAAAAAGCAGGGTATAATTTACCGGTTCACACTCTTAGTTTCTTTATAGAAATATGGAAAAGAATCAGCTTAGCCGGTATCTAACTATTTCTAAGGCAACCCCTAAACAAATTATTTTGGTGACGTAGGGGTAAAAACGCTTTCAATTGTCTTGTATAAAAGTATGTTTAACTTTGCTGCCTACAAATGGAAAACAGCAAAGAAAAAGCACTTTTTAAACTTGAAGATATAAAGGCTTTTGAAATGCTTTTTAACCAATACTACAAACCATTAGTAAACTATAGTTTCACCTTTCTGAAAGACCCCGGCGAAGCCGAAGATGTAGTGCAGCAGGTGTATATTAATGTATGGCAAAAGCGCGATGAGCTTGACATACATACTTCGCTCCGCGCCTTCCTTTATAAATCAGTACACAATGCCTGCCTTAACCGAATAAAGCAAATGGCGGTTAGAGAATCCTACGCTGTAGACTCTATGCGCTCTGCTACGGTTGAACACACTGCCGATGTGGTGGTAGCTAAAGAACTAAAACAAAAGATTGACGATGCAATAGACCAGTTACCTGAGCAATGCGGAAAGATTTTTAGAATGAGCCGCTACGGTAACCTTAAGTACCAGCAAATAGCCGACACATTGGGTATTTCAGTAAAAACCGTTGAAAACCAAATGGGTAAAGCGTTAAAGATTTTACGCACCGAGCTTAAAGAATACATGCCTTTACTAATTCTGTTCACCCAAATTTAGTGCTGATGAAAGAAACAAATACAGATGAGTTAATAAGCAAGTATCTGGCAGGTGAAGCAGGTCCTGAGGAGGCTATGGAGTTGGAGGACTGGAAGGAACAGAGTGCTGATAATTTGGCCTACTACCTTGAGTGCGAGAAACTGTTTTTTACTGATTACCAAATTAATGCACTTACCAACACTAATGTGCAAGCGGCGTTAGAAACCGTAAAAGGTCAGCTGGATTATACCGAGAAACAAACCCCTGTTTTCAAACTAAAGGGTTTATTTAAATATGCAGCCGCAGTAGTATTAGTGGCTGGTGCCGTGCTTGTGTTCAGATACTTCAACCAAACATCGGGTAATAACAGCACCACCTATGCAGCACTTGATACACAAAAGAAAGTAGTGCTTGAAGAAAGTACCACCGCCGTTATCGAACCTAACTCAAGTCTAACCGTTGATGATGGTTACGGAAAAACCAACCGTTTAGTTAAACTTAAAGGGTCGGCGTATTTTGAGGTAACCCACTCTGAGCAGCTTCCCATGCTGGTGGATGTGGGCAATGTGTATGTAAAAGATATCGGTACTAAATTTAAAATCACCACATCGCCCAACCAAGATACCATAAGTGTTTTGGTGGATGAGGGTGTAGTGTTGTTGTATGATAGCTTAGGCACTGAAGTTACATTAAACAAAGGCCAAAGCGCTGTTTACATTAAATCGCAAAAAAGTATTGTACGGGCACCTGAAACTGCTGCAACCCAAACGTTTGCATTTACCCACGTTTCACTGAAAGAAGTAGTACAAAAACTGAGTGGTGCATTTAATACCCGCATAAGTATTGAAAGCAAGAACATTGAAGATTGCAGGTTGACTGCACACTTTACCAGCGAAAAACTGGAAACCATGCTGGATGTGATTACGGAAACGTTGGAGCTAACCTTTATTAAAACGGACGATGAATACATTATTAAAGGCAACCGCTGCAACAATTAAGCACTTTATCTGGGTTGTTTTAATAGTCGTAAACGTTTCTACAGCCCGCGCTGCCGATGTGCCATTTTTGGAAAAATCGGTTACGGTGAATGCCAGTAACCAAACCTTTGCCGAAATTTTCAGAACCATCAGCAACCAAACAGGGGTGGTATTTTCATACAACTCAAAACAGTTTGACGACCAACGAAAAACCTCAGTCAGCTTTTATAATAAGCCTTTACGGGTGGTGCTGAATGCTTTGCTAAAACCGGTTTCGTGCAGTTACAAGCTTAAAAAGAAATACATCATTATTAAATACAGCGAACCCGTACCGCCCGCTAAAAAAAGCACTTTTACCATTAGCGGCTACCTTGTAAGTGCAGGCGATAGTGCTAAGGTGAAAGATGCCAGTATTTTTATTAAATCCATCAAGCAATCGGCCATTACCGATTCGTTCGGGTATTTCAAAATGGTAGTATCAGCCGAAACGGGCGACTTATCACTTTCAATAGCCAAAGAAAATTATAAAGACACTGCGTTTACCCTCTCCGGTGCTACTGATAAAGAATTGTGGCTAACCCTCACCCCTATCCATATTCCTAAGGTTGAAACAACGCTTCTACCCCAAGAACCTGCTACTGAAACTCCTATCGATACACCCGCACCAATACTTGTAATTGATAGTGCGGTTAAAGATACCTCGGCTCCTATCAGTAAGTTTTGGCAAAAGCAAAAAGAACTGAATGCCAACTTTAGAAACATACGGGATACATTGTTTACCAAAATATCATTTTCATTGGTTCCGCCGCTAAGCACCAACAAACTCTTATCGTACAATACGATTAATAAACTATCCTTTAACGTTTTAATAGGAAACTCAAAAGGGGTTGACGGGCTGGAAATTGCGGGTTTACTAAACTATGATTTCGGCGATGTGCAATATGTACAAATGGCGGGGTTAGGCAATATTGTGGGTGGTAATGTGAAACACGTGCAAGGTGGGGGCATTTTTAATATCGTTGGCGGAAACACCGACGGTGTGCAAGCAGGCGGTATTTTTAATACTGTGCAAGGATATTACCACGGCTTACAAATTGGAGGTATTTTTAACATTGTGACCAAAGACGTAGATGGTATGCAATTGGGCGGCATATTTAACTATGCAGAAATTGTGGACGGCTTACAGGTGGGTGGTATTTATAACATTACCCGAACCAATATTACCGGCTTGCAACTTGGAGGTATTTTTAATTATGCCAATAACATAAACGGGGTGCAAATAGGCGGCATATATAATTGGGCTAAAGATACCATGCGCGACATTCAACTGGGGGGTATTTTAAATACAGCCAAGTATGCCCGCGGCACACAAATAGGCGGTATAATGAATACCGCTAAAGAAATTGACGGGGTGCAAATTGGTGGTGTGATGAATGCTGCTAAACAAATTACGGGTGTACAAGTGAGCGGGGTAATGAATATGGCAAAAGAAGTGGATGGTGCACAGGTGACAGGGGTAATAAACATAGCCCGAAAAATAAACGGTGTACAGGTAGCCTGTTTTAATTTTGCGGATAGCTGCAATGGCATTCCTGTGGGTATATTTAGCTTTGTAAGAAACGGTTACCACAAAATAGAACTATCGTTTGATGAGCTAAAAATTACCTCTTTAGGTTTTAGAAGCGGCGTAGATAAATTTCACAACCTATTGTTTGCAGGGTATAGCAACTTTGGCCCTCAGCCCTTTTGGACTTTTGGCTACGGACTGAGCACTTATAAAAAGCTTACCCCGAAAAAAGGCTTGCTGTTTGATATAACCACGCAGCAATTACAAAACACATCGTCAGGTGCTATAAAAACTAACCTGCTTAGCCGTGTAAACGTGAGTTATTCGTATGCAATTGCCAAAAAAATCAGCTTGGCTGTAGGCCCCACATTCAATTTCTTGCAGCAAGAAAAAACCGATAATTCATTCATCAATACCTTTAATGCAATAGCACCGCCAACCTTTGGCAACAACACTATGGGCAATACACAAAGCACTATGTGGCTGGGGGCTAAAGCATCTATCAAATTTTTGTAATACCGGCATAGGGGTATTCTGTTTTTTAATTGTCCAAGAGATATGGAAATTAAAAACAACAGAACTATGAATTTCAAACAATTAATTATCGCGCTTTATTTATTACTGTTCACATTCTTAATTGCCCACGGTCAAACTGCCACCCAAACCATTAGAGGTACTGTTTTAGATAAAGTATCACAATCACCATTAATAGGGGCACAACTTGTAGTGCAGGAGGTTACCCCCATTATTGGGGCTGTTAGCGATGAAAATGGAAATTTCACTCTAAAAGGAGTGCCCGTAGGTAAACGAACCATTAAAGTTACCTACATGGGCTATAAGGAACAATTACTGCAAAACCTTACGGTGAATGCCGGGAAAGAATTGGTGCTGACTGTTAACCTTGAAGAAGATATTGTAACCGCACAAGAAGTAGAGGTTACCGCCAAAAAGAATATCCCGCTAAACAGTATGTCGACAGTTAGCACCCGTCCTTTTTCAGTAGAAGAAACCCAAAAGTATGCGGCGGCGGTAAACGACCCCGGCAGGATGGCCACCTCGTTTGCAGGGGTGGTACACGCCGGCGACGGTAGCAATACCATCTCTATCAGGGGTAACTCGCCCAACGGGTTGTTATGGCGTATGGAAGGTGTTGAAATTCCTAACCCCAACCACTTTTCAAACGTAGGAACATCGGGCGGAGGTATTTCCATTATCAGCTCGCAGCTACTAAGTAATTCTGATTTTTCGACGGGTGCTTTTGCTGCTGAATACGGCAATGCTTTATCAGGTGTTTTTGATTTGAAACTGCGCAAAGGAAACAATCAAAAACGTGAATATACCTTTCAAGCAGGCTTGCTGGGGTTAGATTTTGCAGTAGAAGGCCCTTTTAAGAAAGGCTATGAAGGCTCATTCCTTATCAACTACCGATACTCTACCCTATCATTATTGGGCATGATTGGCGTGCCATTGGGTGATGCCGTTACCAACTTTCAGGATTTATCGTTTAATGTGTACTTGCCAACAAAAAGAGCCGGTAGTTTTAGTGCCTTCGGTTTTGGGGGCATCAGCACCCAAAATTCTTATGCCAAAAAGGATTCACTAAAATGGGAAGAGGATGATTTTTACAAATCAAACTCACGCTTTTTGAGCAATACAGGGGCTGTGGGGCTTACACATACCATAAACTTTAAAAACAAATCCTACCTTAAAACAGCCCTTGTGTTTTCAGGCAATCAAAACGGTTATAACGAAGAAGAGCTCCAACCGGATTACACCACTTTTATTAAACAATACGAGCAGAGATACACCCAAAACAAAACCACGCTATCATCCGTATATACCCAAAAATTATCTGCAAAAAGCAGTATTCGCAGCGGATTGATAGTAAACCGTTTGGGTTTTAATCTTATCATGAAAGATAAAACCGACACCACTGAGCTTACTGAAAAACTGAATGTAAACGACAATACGTATTCAGTACAAGGATTCTTCCAATGGAATTATATGCTTTCAAAACGTGTAACCGCCAATATGGGCTTGCACTACCACCAGTTATTGCTAAACAACTCAAACTCAATAGAGCCACGGGCATCTATAAAATATGCGGTAAACAGCCGTGGAAGTTTTATACTGGGTTATGGCTTGCACAGCCAATTGCAACCCATAGGAATATACTTTGCCCAAAAAACCGAGAACAATACCATCACTACTCCCAATAAAAACCTTGCATTCAGTAAATCGCACCACATTGTTACCGGATATGATTTTAATATAAACAGCTACTCACACATAAAACTTGAGTTGTATTACCAGCATTTGTTCAATGTGCCAGTGAGTGCGGATAGGGATAAACACTTCTCGATACTTAACAGTGTTGAAGGGTATAACACCGAACCTTTGGTGAATAAAGGATATGGCAGAAACTATGGTGCCGAATTGACCTACGAACGGTTTTTACATAAAAACTTCTACTATTTGCTATCCGCTTCGTTGTATGAATCTAAGTACAAAACGCTGGATGATGTGTGGTACAATACCCGTTTCAATACCAACTATGTAATTTCATTTACCGCCGGAAAAGAGTGGGCTTATAAAAGAGGCAACAAAGACCGTGTGATAGGTTTCAGCATAAAATCAATAAACATGGGCGGTTTCAGGTACACTCCGATAGACCTTGCTGCTTCTATTGCACACAACGAAGCCAAGTTTTACGAATCGAAAGCGTTTGCAAGCAAAGCCCCTGATTACTACCGTGTGGATGTGCGCCTAAGCATGAAGCGCAACTACAAAAACATCACTACTACCATTGCCCTCGATTTACAAAATGCTACCAACCATAAAAACATTGGCGGCCAATACTATGATAAAAACACAGGCACTGCAAAATACTGGTACCAAACACCGCTTATCCCTATACTTAGCTACCGTGTAGAGTTCTAGCATGTTTGCTCCTTTTGGTTAAAGACTCGCCCTGCATGGGGCGGGTCTTTTTAATTTAACAATTTCTTAACAAGATGCCTGTTAAACTGATACTGAATGCCCCATTTAGCCTTTAAAATCAAGGTTGCAGTACACCAGTGTTGTTTCTTATAAAACAACTGCTAATTTTACATCGCAAAAGTTTTCTGCTTGAAAAAAACCTTACAATACACCCTTGCCTTAGTAGCTGCACTCGTATGTTTGGGGACATTTGTTTCGGTCATAACGCAACACCCTCCTAAAACAATTGCAGCAGCCGAACATCAAGGCGATGTGCTTGAAAAGGAATGCACCATTCAGGCCGAGGATTGGAGTGTATCATCTGCTGAAAACAGACTAACCACTCATTATAGCCCTACCAATAAAACCAATGAAGATTATGCCAAGCGCAAAAAACAGAAGCTAATTTTAGCAGTCTGCTCACAGATTAAATTCTCGGTTGCCAAAGCGTATTCTATTAATGAATTTCTTACCTCTAAGCGAAAATCAGAAACATACTCTATAATAACTGTCAACAAACAATTGCGCCTGTAAAACCCAAAAAATCATTGTTATTCAACACTGTCAACCCTAAATAAGTGACTTAAAAACAATGTTTTACCGCTGAGGATTATTAAACAATCAAATCATCACATTTACCTTGCATCGGTTCATTTTGTCCGTTGTAACAAACCACTAATGTAACTACAAAACCAATACCTTACTAAAGCACTAAACACAAGGGGTTGCACCCCGTTTGAATTAGATTGCCTCTATAAATATTCACTTTTTACTCCCTCATTGCTAGGTAATTACAAGAGTAATCCTATATTAGTGAATCGTTTAGATGCAATACCGGCACTTTGAAATAAGAGGGGAAAATGCACCGTATATCAAGCATTGCAGGAGCACAGAGAAGAATAAAAAAGTGCGTTTAGACAAAAAGGTATTACAGTTCTGATTTTTTTGACATTGCAACACACTACAAGTTTGATAGTGATATCTGCTACGGTATTACTATGCAAATAACGTTGTTGCCAAAAAGTCCTCTTTTTTAACACCCAAAGAAGAGGCTTTGACTAATTAGTGGTGATAGGTGGCAACACCTATAAGGCGGGCAAACATTTCCGGCCGGATGCTTTAGGCAGAATGATGGATTTTTGATGGCGGATATTGGTTTGCTTCAGGGAATTTTCAGCGTAGTTGGGTGAATGATGATTACACCGGTACATAACATTGAATAACAACCATAAACTAATTACATAACCAAAGATCCCATTACAAAAACAACACTAATGAAAAACATACTAACTTTTTTGGCCGCCATGCTACTTATGCCGGTCGTTAGCTTTGCCCAAGCAGCAGGTGATGTCGCAGAGCCTTTTACCATCGCCGGCATTCGATTAGAATTTATCTTTTTTGCCTTAACCCTGTTGGGTGTAGCCCTGTTTCACAACAAAACACTTTATGTGGCCCTAACAGGTTTGGCAGTTATAACGGTTTACAAAATATTTTTCGACCCAGCTTTTGATATCGTCCATCACCTCGACCATGAGAAAATGACGATTCTTAATCTTGCAGGCTTGTTGCTGGGGTTTGCTATACTGGCAAAACACTTTGAGCACTCAGGTGTGCCTGATATTTTACCCAATTACCTGCCCGATAATTGGACAGGTGGTTTTGTATTGCTGATACTGATTGCTGTTATATCTTCTTTCCTTGATAACATAGCAGCCGCCATGATTGGTGGTACCATTGCCTTGGTTGTTTTTAAAGGCAATGTACACATAGGTTACCTTGCGGCTATTGTAGCCGCCAGTAATGCCGGTGGCTCGGGCAGTGTGGTGGGTGATACTACTACCACTATGATGTGGATTGCAGGGGTAAACCCGCTAGATGTTTTGCACGCTTTTGTTGCCGCTGTACCTGCCCTTATTGTGTTTGGGATTATTGCCGCCCGCCAGCAGCATAAATTTCAGCCGATACAAAAAGATGCTACCCCTAATGCAAAAGTTGACGGTAAAAAACTGATTGCAGTAGTATTGATACTTGCCGGTGCTATTTTAACCAATATTTACCTTGATTTACCCGCAGCGGGTGTTTGGGCGGCCATATTACTGTGTGCAGCTTTTACCAAAACCGATTGGAAGGAAATCCCAGCTTCATTATCGGGTACTATCTTCCTGCTATCACTAGTGTTGTGCGCATCAATGATGCCCGTGAATGAACTGCCCGAAGCCTCGTGGAAAACTGCCTTTATTTTAGGTTTTGTATCGGCAGTATTTGATAATATACCGCTTACCGCCCTTGCCATCCAGCAAGACGGTTACGATTGGGGTATGCTGGCCTATGCAGTGGGTTTTGGCGGCTCAATGGTTTGGTTTGGTTCATCTGCAGGTGTGGCTTTATCTAACATCTATCCCCAAGCCAAATCGGTAGGTTCTTGGCTTAAAAATGGCTGGCACGTAACCTTGGGTTATATTATCGGCTTTTTTATCTTGTTAGGAATTTGGGGCTGGCATCCACACAAAATTAAAACCGACAAAGGCAATGCTACTGAGCAAACCCAGCCTGCACAAACTGAGAAGCATTCACACTAACATCATCCCGACGGGCATCCCAACGTTGCTCTCGACGGGCATAAAGCCCGCCGCTGTTGTACGGTTTCGTTCGGCATGGTTTAAAACCATTCCGAACGTTGACCTCAAAAGCCCTGAATATAAAATTCAGGGCTTTTTAGTATTCAGTTGGAGTGAAATGATGGGTACATTCTCAATAGAGACGGGTTTCATTCCCGTCTTCGCCCGTTGGGCATCCCAATATTACCGACGGGCATAAAGCCCGCCGCTATGGGGGCTACCCCTCTTTCAAAATCTTCTTAATCAAGGCTATTTGCCCCAAGTGGTAATGGGTATGCTCAATAATACCGTGCAGATTGCGGTAATAAATACCGTATTTTTCATCGGCAATGTTTTCCCAAAGTTTGCTATCAGGCATTTGCTCCAGTAAATCAGCAAACTCTCTGGCATCGTCCCAAACCTTGTTTAGCATATTATCCCAATCTTCTTGCGAGTTGATGGGCGGGTGCGAAAAACTGAATTTATCATTAGAGGATAACACCTCTCCCTTAAATACCTTTAATACGGCATCAACATAATAGTTGGTATGATACACAAGTGTGGCTATTGTATTAAATGAGTGCACTTTGGTAATGGCTTCTTCCCAAGTTACCCCTTCTAAATTGTCTTTAAGGTTCGACCACGTCCAATTACCTCCAAAGTGAACCTCCCTAAAATGTTTTGCAATGTGGGCTGTTACGTTCATAGTTTTTATAGTTTATAGATGATTATACAATATTAACCAAATCAGTATTTGGTTTACAAACGGTTGCTTTATATTGCCTCAAAGCATACGCACAAAGCTATGGACGCCATTATTGAGTTACTGCGAAAAATAATTAAGCTGCCCGATACCGAGGCGGAAAAGTTTGCTTCTATAGCTAATGAACGGCGTATGGATAAAGGAGAGCATTTTATCCGTGAAGGGCAAGTACCTAAAAAGATTGCCTTTGTGGGTAAAGGGCTTTTCAGGTATTTTTATATTGATGGTAACGGAACTGAGTACACTAAGAATTTTATTCTTGCCGGAAACTTCATTACTTCATACTCGGCCATGATTGCCCAAAAACCTTCAGCTATGTTTATTGAGGCATTAGAGGATAGCGTAATTTATGAGATAAACTATACCGATTGGGAGCAATTAAAAAACGGACACTCTTGTTGGAAAGACTTACTGATTCATTTTTTAGAAAAAGCTTTTAGTACCAAAGAAAAGCGGGAACGAGAACTACTATTGCTGGATGCTGAACATCGCTACAGGATTTTTAAAGAGGAGTTCCCCTGTTTGGAAACACGGGTAAAACAACACCTTATAGCGTCGTATTTAGGTATATCGCCCGTTTCATTAAGCCGTTTAAAAAACAGCAAGCGTTAACATAGGTTAATGCGATTGCTTGGTAGCGGTTTTTCCTTTGCTCCACTAATTTATAGTGAGCAATGAAACTACAACATCAAACCATTCTTATAACAGGCGGAAGCTCAGGTATAGGGCTAGAGCTTGCCAAACAGCTTATTAACCTTCAAAATACAGTGATTATTTGCGGACGAAGTGAAGAAAAACTCTCAGCAGCTAAACAACTACTCCCGCAACTAATTACTATTGCCTGTGATATAAGTAATGATAACGACCGCATGAAACTACACGAGTTTATACAACAGCATTACCCTAACTGCAATGTATTGATAAACAATGCCGCAATTGTGCACCGTGTTGACTTTAGGGCGGATGTATTGATGGTGAGAAAAGCGCAGGCTGAGATTAACACTAACTTATTGGCTCCCATAGCCCTCACCAAGCTGTTTTTACCTTTGTTTGAAAATACTCCTAATCCTGCAATTATTAATATCACAACCGGACTGATATATGCCCCGCGGGCCGAATACCCTATTTACAATGCTACAAAAGCGGCCCTGCACTCGTTTACACAAGTGCTTAGGTACCGCTTAAAAGAAACTAAAGTGAACGTTTTTGAAGTAATGATGCCTGTGGTTGATACCCCTTGGCACAATGGTGACGTTCCCAAAATTGCCATTACCGCCGAGGTTGCAGTACTCAAAATGCTAAAAGGCATTGAGAAAGGAAAACCCGAGGTAAAGGTGGGTGCCGTAAAACTGTTGTATTTTATTTCCCGTATCTCACCTAAACTGGCGTTCAGGCTGATTAACGGGGTTTCATAGCCACAACTCTATACTTATAACCGACTCCTGCCCTACTCAACGTGTGAAAGGGTTTTAAGGAGGTCGGTTTTTTTGCGAAGTGCCACTTTAAGTTCAACACGGTTTACCAATGTAATAAAGCCGCCATCCTTACCTTTAGTGTAAGAACTGATGTACTTCATATTTACCAGATACTTGTTGTGCGACCTAAAGAAGTTGTATTTCCTTAAATCATTTTCAAAATGTGATAAAGTACGCGATACCAACGTTTTTGTGAAGTTGGTAAAGTGCACCACGGTATAGTTATCATCGGCCTCGCAATACAAAATGGTATCTACATCCACATAGTTCACCCCATTTAATACCGGTAAACCAATTTTGCCGGTATCAATTTGCATTGCCGCCATAGCACCCCCAAAATTGCTTGAAAAACGTTTCTGCTCAAGACGTCTCAAGGCTAGATTCATGGTTTGCCTAAACTCCTCTGCATCAATTGGTTTTAAAATGTAATCAAACGCAGATGCCTTAATGGCTTTGATTGCATAGTTGTCAAACGCTGTAATAAAAATAACAATATCCGGCTGGTGGGCAAGGCGGGTTAGTAGGTCAAAACCAGTCCCGTCAGACATTTCTATGTCTAAAAATAATATATCAGGTTCTAGTTTGTAAATGGCATGGGCAGCTGAATTAACGCTATCCATTTGCCCGATAATTTCTACCGTAGGAAACATTTGCTCAAGGAAAATGCTCACCATTTCCCTTGCATCGTCCTCATCGTCAACAATGACTGCTCTAAAATTTTGTGTTTTCATGTGCAATTGATGGTATTATTAATTCTATAACGGTTCCATACCCCATAACAGTATTTGCCCTTATATGAACTTGTACATTTAAATTAAACAACTGATTATACGTTTGTGCCCTGCTTCCTGATAGCCGCATGCCTAGTGTTTTTCTGCTGTTGTTAGTAGTTTGTGCAGGCAACCCCGGGCCATTATCTTCAATGGTTATTATCAATCCCCCCTCTTCATTCTTAAAAAAGTTAATTTCAACCAACCCTTCCCTGTCTCTTACCGCCGCTACTCCGTGTTTCAACGCATTTTCAACATAAGGTTGCACAAGCATGGCCGGTATTAATGTAGTAGAGCTTAATGATTCATCCATCCACAATTTGTAATTCAACTTATCTTTAAACCGTATTTTTTCAAGCTTAAGGTAATTGATAAGGTACTCACGTTCTTCGCCCAACGTAATAAATGTTTCTTGCGAGTACTGCATGGTTTGGCGTATCAACTTAGCAAACAGGTTGATGTATTGTTTTACCAAATCGTGCTCGTTTTTATAACTAAATACCTGTATTGAGTTTAGGCAATTGAACACAAAATGCGGGTTTATCTGGGCTTTAATGGCCTCCAGTTCCAATTCAGCCAATTTTCGTTTTTGCTGCAACTGCTTGTAATGTATGCTTTTGTATCGCTGCACCCACCATAGTATTAAAAATGCTATGCAAACAAGTATAAACACTGCTATAAACAGCATAAACCACCATGTTTGCCAAAATGAGGGTAAAACAATTATGGGGAGTGTAAGGACTTTTAAGCTTTTTACGCCGTTATAGTTTAAGCCAAACACTTGTAACTGATATTGCCCCGGCGGTAATCCGCTGAAGCTTATATCCGGGCTTTCAGTGGTTACCCAATTATCGGTTAATCCCAACAACCTGTATTGATACTTTATATTGCCAAAACTCTCATAGGAGATTGCGCTTAATGATAATTGAACATCGTTTTGTCCGGGACCTATGGTAAGTTTCTGAGGGAACTGTATTGCTGTATCGCTATACTTGGCTGTCAATAGCCAAACCACCGGAGGGTGAGAAGCTGTAGTAATTTCTCTATTTGGCAAAAGTATACCTAACCCGCCTGATGTGGTTAAATAAACAGTGTCGTTTTGTGAATATATTGATGATACGTTATTTGAAGGCAGACCATCAAAAAACGTGTAGATTTTTACGTCTTTATCTACCATCGCTTTATCAAAACGGATACTATAAGCTCCTCTATCGGTAGATAACCAATAAATTGAATCGTTTTGGGGGTATATCTGCTCAATGCTACCGGTGCTTTGATTTATTACATTATTTACTTGCTTTATCTCGCCCGTTTTATAGTTATAAGTGTATAGCCCGTTTACACTGGTGCCTACTAATATGTGTTCTTTGCCTGCAAGCGTTAATGCTGTAATGTGTGCCTCGCTCAAAACTGGGTGTTTTACTTTATTGCTTGGAGCTATTACTGATTGCTTTACATACAGTCCGTTTGGTGTACCAATCAGTATAACTCCATTTTCGGTGATACTAACTGAGGTTGACCTACCGTAATAAAGGCATTGCTCCGTTTCGGTGGTTCCGTCTCCATTTGCCGTTACTATATACACTCCATCATGCGTAGCCATTAGTAAGGTCTTATCCTTATAATTTGTTACATCCTTTATTGTATGTATGTTATGCAACTTTATTAGCTGTGTAGGGTTTTCGGTACTACTCAGATACATCATATTATCCCTGCCCGCAATTACAATTTTATCATTTACAGGTTTGATAATAGATAGCGATTGGTTTCTTCTTACGGGCAACTCAAATACGGTTGCCTTATTGTTTTTAAGTATTGAGAGTTTTGCTCTTTTATGGCCAAAAAATATTTCCCCTCTATCACCGGTTACGCAATCAGGGTTCATATCTGCAAGTTTTAACGGCATGGTTTGCAGCGCGTTTTGCCAATGCTTTTGCGAAAGAAAAAACAACCCGTCTCCGCGTGTCGTCAACCACACGTTATTATCTTTATCAACAAACAAATGATTAATTGTAACATTCTTAAACAAGCTTACAGGAGATGATGAGTTGGTTATTTTTGTTATATCACCCCAATATTCAATACCGTTATCGCTTGATAGTATCCATAAATGATTATTTCTATCTACTACCACATGATACAAAGGGCCTTGCGTATAGTTATCAAACAGTTTAATCCCTGTATCGCCCTCTATCCTGTAACCCGTTATTTTTTCTCGGCCAACATCATTAATAACAAGAAGCTTTGCATCATCTGTAACGCTTACATTTATTAGAGATGTTATAGAATAATCAAAAGGAATGCGCAGTGTATCCTTCTTGTGGGTCAATACATTATACCACAGCAGGGTTCTACGGTCGTCTTTTAACTGCATTAAGATGCGGTTGTTTATTACCGTTATCGAAAAAAAACCAATACCAATATCCAGCTTTTGCTTTGTTACAATGCCGTCATAAAAACAAAAAATAGTTTTGTTTACCCCTTCATCACACAGCCATATTTTGCCGGTTGATTTATCAATACGGGTATGATTAATCTGTTTGTTACGTACTTGCTTTAAGCTTGGGTTTTGTTGCGGCGTAATAACCTTTCCATCTTGATAATACGATATATTATTAAGCAAAGGTACCAGCATCACCCTGCCATCGTTACAAGGGGCGGCCATTAGTATCTCTTGGTCTATCAACCCCATGCGGTCGTCAATCACCTTAAACCGCTTGCCGTCAAAACAAATGGCTCCTTTATCAGTACCAACCCAAATAAACCCTTTATCGTCTTGTGTAATTACATAACCAATGGTTGCCGTATACCCATCAAACTGTGAGTATACCTTCATCCCGGGCACTTGACCGCGCACAAAAATCACTGAAAAAAACAATAATAATATACCTAACAGTATTTTTTTACTGTAGAATAGAATACAATCAATTGCCACTGATAAAGCCCTCACAAAAGATTAGATTGGTTTGAAATAATGGGCTAAAAGTTTACCTTATTTTTGTATAAAAACAAATTTTTGTAAACGATTGGTGCTGTTTCTTAGATAAAGTTATTTAAACAACGATCTTTTTACCATAAAATGACCCTATTTAAAGTGCTTTTTATGAATACATTATCGTGTTTTTTTGATAGTTTTTACTATTTTTTTACCCCAATAGTAACGGGTTCACTTTACAGGCAATGCAAGTAAGTAACGTTTACTGCTTTGGCGTAAAAGCAACCTCAATGGTTTGCTGCTGTTTCATCTCTTCGATATCCTCCTCTTCAAAACGGCGGGTTAAATGGTTACCTGATAAGTCGGTGACATAGGAATTTAACTGTAACTTATATCCTGTTGATTGCCAATACTTAGCAGGAGCAAAAGCCCACACCTTATCATTTATGGGGTGTACAAAGCCCTCTACTTTATTACCCATATTGTCTTTCACTTCAAGGCCTATTTGCATGGTACCGAAATCCATTTTATCATCAAATACAACTTCAAGCGGTTGTTGCGTACCGTTTTGGGGCACTACTAAATGCGGCTGTTTAAATGTGGGGATTACCCTATCAGCAGCAGTCACCACAAATGTTTTTGTAAACTCCTTTTCAAGCGGCTGGTTATCCCTATCACGCAATACAGAAGTAATTACCAATGTGTACTTTTTCCCCTCTTCAAATAATTTATCCTCTTTTTCAAAATAATGTATGCCACGTTTCACCCTGCCGGGGTGCAGCATCAACACTAAATGTTTTCCATCATCTGCCCAGTTTGATTTGTGTCGCCATACCATCTGCTTTTCCACCCCTTTTTCATCCAACAGTTTTATTTGCTTATACGTTTGCACATCTTCTATCATTGGTTTGGTAAACGTAACATGAAACATGAGAATGTTTGCCGGTACAGTATCAGCGAGGGGGTAAATTCCTGCTACAGCTGGTACTGAAATATCTTTTGGAGTTGCGGGAGTTGCATACTCTGTTCTTACTGTATCACTACCTGTAATGTACAGTACTGCAAATTGCATATTGACCCCTAAAGGTTGGCGGGGAGTGAAGTACAAGGTATCGTTGGTAAAATTGTATTGGCAACCGATAGGAGTTGTAGCGGCAATGCCATTATTAATCACAAAAAGGCCGGATATGGTTTCCCATCCGGCCTTTTGTGCTTGTTGCGCCTGTGTAGCGGTTACAGCAATTTTTATAATTGGTTTATAGGGATTGCTTGCATCAATTGCCGGTTGCGCTGATTGTTTTTTATCACCACATGCTGCTATTACCACAACCCATATCAGCCCCCATACCTTTATTAAATTCTGCTTCACGGTTTATCGGCGCTATAGTCAATTAAATATCTAATAATGAAAGTTGACCGCCTTGACGGCTAATCACCAACAATTTAGTCTCGCTGTATTTTGAAGCTAACACGTAGGTATTGGCAGGAGCAATCAGTTTCAACTCTTGCTCAGTCAATCCGGGTGCAGGAGCCAAACCACCGTTTTGGTAGGTCATAATCCAACGGCCATTCTGATTAGCATTCTCGCTTTCGTTCAAGTATCTCTCACCCACACGAACAATACGTCCATCCTCGTGTACTTCAATCATATAGGTGTTATTGTTACTGGTTACGCAAAATACTTTTTGCGCTATACCCGTGTTTAGGTTAAAATATTCTTTTACCTGCAACAATCCGCTACCGGTGGTTATTTCGCTGGTTTTGAATGAATAACCGGGAGCGCATACGGTAACACCCATCAAGCGTTTTTCACCGTCTACTTCACCATAAGTCATGCTTTCAAGAGGAGCACTGGTAAAATAGTTACCGCCCCAATTGCTTTTGTACACGGTTGTAGCGCGTGATGTTGCCGATGAGTTGTGAGCAAAAGGAGCAACAGCTGTGGCTATAGAACCATCCAACGTTGAAGCATGGCTGTAGCTAAAGTATAAAGTGTTATCGCCCCAAGTCATGTCGTTAATCAACTGGCCGTTGCTTGAGAAATTAATAGTGCTGTAGCTTACATTGCTTACATCTAACTGCTCGATAGTAGTACCGGCATTGGTAATTTTAAACAATGTTTGGTTGTTGTTTTGAGTGTTACGCACCAATGCATACACCGCTTTTGAAATTGGGTTTACTTCAATGTTTACATAGCTGATAGAGCTTACAGCAATACCCAAACTTGATGCTATGTTGGTACTAAAGGTAGTAACAGGTGCCGAAATTGTGTTTGCGGCTGCTTTGGTAGCATCGTTGTCTTTCAAATCGATGGCATAAATTTTTCCGGTAGAGTTTTGAGCAGCCAGCAACACAACTGAGTTGTTGTTGAACGCCAATGTGAAGTCGCTGATTGAGCCTGTGTATGCCTGCCCTGTTTGAGCCCCTGACAACAACGAAGGTCCGGAATTATTGTTAGTTGGCGACGGAGTGTCGTTTTTGTCTTTGTCTTTACAGCCAAAAGACAAAAGGCAACAAAGGGTGAGAAGACTGAATAATAGGTGTAAACGATTGTTTTTCATATAGTAATTAGGTTATAATGTATGGCCTAAAAGACTTGCTGTATAAACAAATAGTTGCAATGGATTTTAAAATGACTCTCAAGTGACACGTATTCAACTTGTTTAAAAAGTGATGTGTAGGTTTTTATTTTTCATAAACTTTCGTATCTTTGCCGTCCTTTAAAAATAAAAGTGATGTACGCAATAGTAGAAATTGCCGGTCAGCAGTTTAAAGTGGAGAAAGACCAAAATCTTTTCGTTCACCGTTTAAACGCCCACAACGAAGGTGAAAGCCTTAGCTTTGATAAAGTGTTGTTGGTGGATAATGGCGGAAACGTTAAAGTTGGCACTCCCACTGTTGAAGGCGCTAAAGTAACCGCCACAGTGCTTGAGCACTTGAAAGGCGATAAGGTTATCGTTTTTAAGAAAAAACGCCGCAAAGGCTACCAAAAACAAAACGGTCACCGTCAACAATTTACCAAGATTAAAATCGACGGTATCACAGCTTAATTTTTTAATTAGTTCAACGTAAGTTTAAAAGAATAATACTATGGCTCACAAGAAAGGTGCGGGTAGTTCGAAAAACGGTCGCGAATCGCACAGTAAACGTTTGGGAGTAAAGATATACGGTGGTCAGTTGGCTATTGCCGGTAACATCATCGTTAGGCAGCGTGGTACTAAACACCACCCGTCTGAAAACGTTGGTATCGGTAAAGACCATACCTTGTTTGCTTTGGTTGACGGCACTGTAGTGTTTACCAAACGTAAAGACAACCGCTCATTTGTATCAATTACCCCTTTTGTTGACGAAACTGTTGTTGCTGCCCCTGCTGCACCAAAAGCTAAACCTGCAAAGGTTGCTGCTCCTGTAGTTGAGGCTCCCGTAGCAGAAGTTGCTGAAGAGGCTCCTGCTGCTGAAGCAACCCCTTCAACCGAAGAATAAGGTACTCCTTAAAAATATTCAAGCACCCCGAAGAAATTCAGGGTGCTTTTTTTGTTTACAGCAGGGGCAGACGGGTTTAGACGGGTATGAAACCCGTCTCTATTGAGAGTGTGCCCATTGCTTTACCTAAACCATTTACGCCCCTGAATATAAAATTCAGGGCTTTGGAAAATAACGTTCGGAATGGTTTAAAACCATTCCGAATGAAACCCTACAACAGCGACGGGCTTTATGCCCGTCAAAAGCAGCGTTGGAATGCCCAACGAATATAGACGGGTTTAAAACCCGTCTCTATTGAGAGTGTGCCCATCATTTAATCCCAACTGAATACGCAAAAATTATTCTGAATATTAAAATTCAGGGCTTTGGGGAATAACGTTCGGAATGGTTTTAAACCATTCCGAACGAAGCCCTACAACAGCGGCGGGCTTTATGCCCGTCGAGAGCAACGTTGTGATGTCCGTCGGGGTTAGACGGGTGTAAAACCCGTCTCTATTGAGGTTCACAATCAAAAAAGGCATGAAGTCTGAACTTCATGCCTTTTACATTGTGATATTTTGGGTGTCTCTCCCCTATTGTATCGTTATGGTTCCGGCTCCGTTGTATGAGCGGTACTCGCCGTTATACATCGCATCGGCACCAACAGGCCCCATTATAAATTTACCTTTGGTTACCGCCCGCACCGTGTAGTAAATATACTGCTCCCTGTTATCAGGGTTCAGGTAAAAGTTTATACGGTCGTCGCGTACATCAAAGTGTTGGGTATAAGCACGGTTTTGTGTCCATTCATAATCACGTCCCTCGGTAATGCGCGGATTCTCAATTTCAAACCCTGCGGGCAGCATATCCGTTACCACCACATTATCAATGTCCATATTATTCAGTGCCGCTATTGAAATACGCACAACAATTAACTCGTTTTGCTTGAAGGTGGTACCTGATAGTTTGTTGCCGAAGCGGTCGAAAAACTCTTTACGTACCCGCAAGAAGTTATCTACTTGGTCGTATTTGCCCGTTGCGCTTATTCCCTCCATTTCGTAGTAATAATACAAAGTTCCTGTGCCCGAAGATGTGATGCTTACTTCTTTGTTACCCAACACCGCATTATCCAATACCAAATCTTTGTTTGAGAAGTTTCCAACGGTTTTACCATCAATTTTAATGATGGCTGATACATCAGACTTGTTTGCGTTTTGCGCCAACTTACCCAATGCAAGGAAGCCAAACGAAAGTTCTTGGGTGCTTAAATAATATCCTGTTTTTAATTGTTGGGTAAGGTTACGCGCCATGGCGGGTATTTGCTTATGGTTGATATCGCTTTCAACCAAGGCGTGTAACGATATAGCAAGGTTACGCACGGGCGAATAGAAACTACCGCCGGTGGCTTTGGTGGGGTCATACTCCACAAACTCGTTGGGCAGCATTTCATTAAACGATACCTTATCTGAGATAAGCGCGTAGGCCGCTGCTAACATATAACGCGAATCGGTAGTAAGCACATCTTTGTTGCCTTTGTAGTAGTTGAGCAACGAGCGGTTGGGTTTACCCGCGCGGCTTAGCACATACAAGCTGTATATCACATCGCGAGAGGCGTACTTTTTGTATACATAGTTTTCGCCTGTATAATAGCGGTACTCTACCAACTCTTTATTGCCTGTTTTATAGGTGATATAATCCAGCAAACGGTCGAGCACGTTGTTATCTACATCAAACCCTGCTTTCTCGGCTTCAATTAAGAAGTGTGCCGCATAAATACTACCCCACCACGATTCTTCATACCCGCCCTGCCAGTAACTCATACCTCCGTTATACAGTTGCATACCTTGCAATTTAATAATGGCTTGGCGCACGTTATATTCAGGGTTGCGGTCATCCTCACCGCTGCTTAGCAAAGTGCGGTTTTTCATGGCTGAGTTTTTCATAAAATCAGCAAAGTATAGTTGAGGGAAGGCCGCTGATACCGTTTGCTCCACACAACCGTGAGGGTACCCCACCAAATAGCTGAATTTATCAATAAACTCAACCATCGGGTTTTTACTAACTACCAGTTTGGTTGCTATTGACGACGGAATATAATCGGGGTTGAGTTCCAAGTTTTTAGTCTCGCCCGGTTTCATGGTTCCCGAAAGAGTACTTTTCAGTAGCGAGGTGGATGGCCGCACGGTGATTTCGGTTTCATCCACAAAGGTTTCGCCCAAGCCTTGTACGGATACTTTGATTTTAGCATTGCCTATTTGGGGCAGTGCTTTTAGTTTAAATACCACCAAGTTTTCTTTATTGGCCGTTATGGTAACGTTTTCATTTGCCCCCTCCATTGCTTGTACCGGCCCTGTTATGCTCACGGTTACTTTGGCGTTTGCATTTTTAGCGGTAGTGTTGCTAATGTTTACAGGCATTTGTATTTCATCACCGGGAGAGAAGAAACGAGGCAAACCGCTGGTAACCACCAAGGGGTCGGCTACTTTCATATTCTTACTGCCTGAACCGAAGTTCCCGTTTTTGTACGCAACGGCCATAATGCGCAAATCGCCGCTAAACTTGGGTAAATCCACCTCATAGGTTACTTCCCCGTTACTGTTGGTAGTAAGTACTCCGCTCCAAAATGCTACCAGTTTCACGCGGTTATTGCTTAACGGGTTCACCCTTTTTTCAAGGTCGTAACCATCACCACCTGTAGTGCTTCGGCTTGATATTTCAGGAAACAAGAAGGGGTATAAATCGTAGCTGTTTACCTCAAGGGCTCGGCGGGCATAAAAATGCCCGTGCGGGTCAGGAGTGGGGAAGTTTTTAAGGGCTAATATACCCTCGTCAACGACGGCCAGCGTAACTTGTATGCCTGCTTCGGCTTTGGTTTTTACCGTAATCTTTTGTTTGGTAGTTGAGCGTGATTTCTCTACCGCAGTAATAGCCACAGGCAGTATGGTGCTTTTCTTTTCTACCGATAAATTACCGTAGCCATGCGCTACCATTAGGGGCACTCCGCTGTTGGTAAGAGGTTTTATCAGTGTGGCTGATATGTAAACATTGGGTAAGAAGTCTTCTTTAACCGGAAGTTCAATCTCAGCCGATTTTTTATCGGTTTCAATTACACGGTAATCATAAATGCCGTTGCGTTCAATGGTAACCAATAGTTTCCCTACAAACGGTGTTTTAAACAGTACTTTGGCTTTATCGCCCACCTCGTATTTTTCCTTATCAAATACAATATCCACGCTACCCTCGGTACTCACATCAAACGATGTGGTAAGGGTGGCACCCCAGCGGTAAGCATAAAAATCATACGCCACATAACGTTCTGCACCTTCGCGCATCACCCGTATTTCATACGAGCCAGATACAGGCGGAACGTAGGTAAATATCGTCTCACCCTTGCCAAACCCAATGGTTTTGCTCTCCATTACCTTTTCTACCCGTTTAGAGGTGTAATAAAAATTATCGTTATAACCCCTTGTAAGCACTGATTGCCATTCGTATTGTACTACCTGCACTAATCCTTTTGCGTTAGCCACCAGCTTACCGTCCCTATCCACCGCTACCAGTTTGGCCTGCATAGGTTCGTGGGTTTTCAGGTAATAATCGTCCAACTTAATACCGTACAGCACAGGTTGGGTAACAATATCAAACCGTTTGCTGCGGTTCACCGGGCGGCCGCTCTCATCAAAAACAGTAGCAAACACAGTACCTTCCAGCAAGCCCATGTCTTTATAGGCGGCATCAAGTTCAAACGTTTGTGAGCCCAACCCTGCATCGCTGGTTTTCCCTTCGCGCAGGTTCTCCATAAAGTTTTGTTTGGCGCTAACGTTAAAGTTAAAGTCGCTGTAATTTTTAGGGCTAAAATCCTTACGAGTTAGTCGTAATTCCATCTCGTAGTTACGGTTTGCCGCGGGCGGGCCAAAGTAATTCACCGCCTCAATGCTGGCAATTACTTTATCGGTTAGGTTATAGTACGGTTTATTAAGTGTAAGAGTCGATTTAATACGGTCGGGCATAAACTCCTCAATCCCTATGCTTCTTGAGTTCAGCAACACATCGTTACCGTTATACACCTCAATAGTGTAGCTGCCTGTAACGGCAGATGCCGCAATATCAAAAGCCCCGTCTACAGAGCCTTGCCCGTTGGTGTTTTTGCGTAGGCTGGTGTACTCTTTTCCGTTGGGCATTACCAATTTAACCTTCAAAGGCACATCGGCCACAGGCTCCCACTTGGTGTTGCGCACAATGGTATTAAAATACACCTTCTCGCCGGGACGGTATATGTTCCTGTCGCCGTAAATAAATACATCCCACCCCGAAGGATGCTCGCGCTTTCCGCCTACATCAAACCGCGAGGTTTCAACCCCAGTCTGACTCAGCAACATATAGTTAAAGTCATCACCCAACCGTGCGGTTAGCATTGCAGGGCTAAAATGGCGCATCTTATCCTTAAAATCTTTTACCACAGCAAACCCTTTGCTGTCGGTTTTTACGGTAAACACATCTTGATTGTTGTTGCTGATAATGTGTACCTCTACATCGCCCAAAGGTTTGGCCGTAAGAATTGAGTTGGTGTAGATAAACAAATCGTTTTCGGTTTGTTTGCTTATCACCCCAATGTCTGATATCGAAACCAGTTTGCTGGCATTTAAATAATAATCGGTTTTTGAGGACACCTGTACCACGTATATGCCTTTAAACTCATCAATTTGGGGCATATCAAGGTTTAGGGTGGCAATACCGTTTATACGGGGTAAATCGCTGGTTTTTATGGTGCGCTCTGATACTACGCTGCTGTACTGGCCACCGTGGTCCATATCGTACGAACGGTCGCTATTATAATACTCTTCCTCGTAATAATAATCGTAATAGCCGTAACTATTGCCCCGCATATAGGCCAGTATGTTGTTTTCGTATATTTTTATGATTTTAACCTGTACCTCGGGCACATTTACGATGTTAATCCCAATGTTGCGACTGCCCGATTTACTTAGGTAAATGGCTTTTTTACTACTGAAACTAATGCTGGGCGGCATCTCACCGAAAAATACTTCGTGGCGTGAATCGGCTTTTAATACTCCACCCAACGCCCCTTTAAAAAATTCCTTTTTAAGTATCAGCGAGTAGGTGTTGTTTATCAAAAAATCACCTGTAATCAACACCCCATTTTCGGTCAATTCGGCTTTGTTGGTCACATTCGGGTCAAGCGTAAATGCTTTATCCAGTGCCGTAGCATCAATCTCTTGCGATGTAATTACCCGTACAAACCCTTTGTTATCTTTAAAACCGCTCTCCACATTCTGAATTACCAAATCATAGCGTGAAGCAAGTACTTGGGATAATTCATGCTCTTGGTCGGTGGTATAATCGCCGGTTGCCAACTTCACCCCTTTCATAAACTTCACCACAATTAATGATTGCTCTTTACCAAACGGCGAACCGTTGATGGTAAAAAACAACTCTTTTCCGGGTGTGGTGTTATCCGGTGTAAACGAAGCATCGGTGCCGCCTATACTCACCTTCATCAAACTTTTCAACTGTGCAGGGTCAACTTCATAATTAAAATTAACACCCAAACGAATCATAATGCCGTTTCCGTCCTTACCTTTAGCCCAAAAAGCACTGATGGCATCGGGCTGTAAATACTCGGTATGAAACTTTACCGCTTCATACTCCTTGCCGATAAACAGCTTTTTGTTTTCAGCCTTTTTCAACACTTTTTTTGAAAACTCCGCCTTGTATTCAGTACTGGGTTTAAAGCCCTTAGCAGGAGAAAACACCAGTTCGCGGCGGCTTGCCCACCTAAAACGTCCTTCAACTTTTGGCGATAGCTGTATGTACTCGGTAGAATCCCATTTACCAACACTCGTCTCATCCACTACGTCATGGTTAAAGGAGAAAATAAGGTTTTGCTGGGTTTGTATTTCTTCGCCGAAGTTTTTCACGTAACTTACCATGTTGATGGGGTTGCGCGAACACGAAAAAAGAGTTGCCACCAAAAGGGCAATAAATAAGGCATTTAATTTGTTAATCATAGGGCGGTGCAGAAGTGTTGAAAGTGGGTGTAAGTTATGAAAAAAGCGTTGTGAGTAGTGTTATTATTGTATGGTTTCTCATAAATATTTTAAAGAATTTGAAAAAAGTTTATCTCGTGTTACTGCTTGTTAGTGTGAGCATTAGTGTAAGTAGCCAAGTAAAGAAAGGCGACTTTATGCTGGGCGGAAATTTGGCCTTTGGGAGACAAAAGTCTCAACTGCCCGCCACTGCTTCTACAGGTATTGACGGACAAACTACCTTGAAGTTTGCTCCCCGCATAGGGGCGTTTTTTACCCCAAGGTTGTTGGTAGGTTTCGGTACCAATGTAAACTATACCGGAACCAGTGATACGTACACTGTGCTCGACTCATTGGGCAACTCATACCGTTTAAAAAGCCAATACTACGAGTTGGAACTGGGCATGGGTTTGTTTTCGTCGTATTACCTCCCTCTTAGCGACCGTTTATATTGGGTGAATACGGTAAGCGTTAACTGGGGTTCTCTTATCAGGGGAGATAAATTATCTACTCTTTTTGCTGACGACAAACCCCGACAAGATAGAGACCGCTACGTAGACGGGAAAATCTCAACCGGAATACAATATTTTGTGTTGCCGCACTTATCGGTTTCGGCAGGTTACCAGCCTTTTTCTATTACCTACAATTACCAAAAAACCATCCGCCAAAACACACCTTTAAGCAGCCGAAATAGAGTAATTGTCGATTTCTCGTCGGTAGCTAAAGGCTTTTTTATCGGGGTTAATTACTTAATAATTTCTGATGGCACAAAAAATGATAACTAAAATGCGTGTATTAATTGTAGTACTTAGCTGTTTGTTTGCATCGCAAGCAGGAGCGCAAATGTATAAAGGACGTTGGGCTGTAGGGGGTGATTTTTCATTTCTTAACTCCCGCAATGCACAAAGCAATTCAAGCAATAATTTCTCAGAAGAGCTGGGCACGGGGTTCAATTTCCGTGTGCACACAGGGCAGTTTATTACCAACAAGCTTTATACCTACGGCGTGGTTGGGATAAACTACAGCACCTTGCAGCGCAATTATGAGGCAGGTACTACCACAGGTGGTAAAGATATCCGCGAAACCCTTGCCAATGCCACCAACATTGGTGTTGGGGCGGGCACCCGCTGGTACATAAAAGGTACCGAAAGGGTGGGCTTCTTTCTTCAGGGGCAAGTAATGTTGTCAGGTACGTATGTGCGCCGCGATGAGTACTTTGTTGAAAATGATACCGTGAAAAGCGATACCAAAATTAAATACCCGTTTTATACCCTTGGCGTTAATATAAACCCCGGTGTGTATGTTGTGCTAAGTAAACGCTGGCAACTTACTTTTGATTTGGGTAACCTGTATTTTTCGCAAACCTGGCAGCCCGAAAAGAAAGGGGTAATTGAGCGCAGCAGCAATTCTTCGTTTGGTATGGATATAAACCTGTTTGATTTTAGAGTGGGTGCACTGTACTTGCTGGGTAAGAGTGAATAAACTAAAACACAGGGTTGAAACCCCATTCTGTTAAAATTACCCAATCCGTGCGGATTTAAGTCCGCACGGATTGGGTAATTACAAAAACGATAGGTTTTAACCTGTTGTGGTAAACAGCCCCCTTAAACTCACTTTTGAAGTAGCCCTATTATCCGACGGGTATAAAGCCCGCCGCTGTTGAGGGCTGCGTCCCGAAGGGTTTTAAATCCTTCGGGGCATTACTCGCTAAAAACCTGAATTTTATATTCGGGGTAACTTTTCCATTTATGATTAGCTATCCTGCATCTGCTATTACTACAACCAACTTTAACTATTACACAATACGGCTTATTTTTTAACGTCAAAACAAAACAGTATCATTGTATATTATTACATTGATGTTGCGAAAACATCTTACATTATTTTTATTTCAAACTACCATTACAAATGGCATATTCTAAAAAAGACCTAAAACCTCTTATACTACAAGTATTTAAAGACAATCCTACCCGCCTGATGAACCACAAGCAAGTAAGCGCAAGGCTGGGTATCGAAAAAATAAACAAAAACGTTATTCAATTATTAGAAGAGCTGAAAAAAGACGGGAAGATTAGTGAAGCTGAACGTGGAAAATACCACTACGATAACCCCATGAACACCATTGAAGGCGTGCTTGAGGTTACCCAACGCGGGGCTGCTTACCTTGTACCCGACGAAGGCGAAGAAGATATTTTTATCTCGGTTAACGACTTAAACCATGCTCTTAACGGCGACCGTGTTGCGGTTACCTTGTATGCGCGCAAAAAAGGCAAACGCCCCGAAGGCTTTGTGCTTGAGGTGATGCACCGCAGCAAAACCGATTACGTGGGTACATTGCAGCGTAATAAAAACTTCTCGTTTTTGGTGCCCGATGATAAGCGGATGTATGCCGATATTTTTATCCCGAATGAACACCTGAACGGAGCACTTGACGGACAAAAAGTAATTGCCCGACTAACGGACTGGCCTGAAGAAGCTAAAAATCCTTTTGGAAAGATTACCCACGTATTGGGTGAACCGGGTGAAAACGATACCGAAATGCACGCTATTGTTGCTGAATTCGGTTTCCCTGTTGAGTTTCCGTTAGAGGTAGAAAAAGAGGCTGAAAAAATACCTACTACCATTAGCAAAAACGAGATTAAGAAACGTACCGATTTTAGGGATACGCTCACTTTTACCATTGACCCTGCCGATGCCAAGGATTTTGACGATGCTTTATCGTTCAAACGCCTTGATAACGGCCACTTTGAAATTGGGGTACACATTGCCGATGTTTCACACTATGTAAGGCCGGGCACAAAACTGGACGAAGATGCGTTTAATCGCGCCACATCAGTGTATTTGGTTGACCGTACCATCCCCATGCTGCCTGAAATGTTGAGCAACGGGGTGTGTTCACTCCGCCCTAATGAAGATAAACTGACCTTTTCTGCCGTTTTTGAAATGAACGATAAGGGGCAGATTATTAACCAGTGGATTGGCAAAACCGTAATACACTCACAACGCAGGTTTACCTACGAAGAAGCCCAAGACCGTTTAGAAAGCGGCGAGGGTGATTTGGCCGAAGAACTGATTATACTGAACAACATTGCCAAAAAGCTGAAAGAAGAACGCTTTAGGCAAGGGGCTATAAATTTTGAAACCGAAGAGGTGAAATTTAACCTTGACGAAAAAGGAAAGCCCTTGGGCGTTTATAAGAAAGAACGTAAAGATGCCCACAAACTGATTGAGGAGTTTATGCTGCTGGCCAACCGTAAGGTGGCTGAATACGGTTACAAATACCGTACACCAAAACAAAAAGACCCCAACGTGTTTGTGTACCGCGTGCACGATGCCCCCGATGATAAAAAGCTACAAGATTTCTCAATGTTTGCAAAACGTTTCGGGTATCATTTAAAGTTAGATTCGCACAAAGCCATTACTAAATCTATAAATGAGCTTACGGCTGCCACCGAAGGAAAGCCTGAGCAAGGTATCCTGCAAAACATGGCCATTCGTACCATGTCGAAAGCGGTGTACACTACTCAGAAAACAGGGCACTACGGATTGGCGTTCGACTTTTACAGTCACTTTACCAGCCCCATCCGCCGTTACCCCGATTTGCTAACTCACCGTTTGCTTGAAAAATACCTTGAAGGAGGCAGCGAAAAACCCTCGCAAGAATGGGAAAAACGCTGCAAACACAGCAGCCAAATGGAGCAAAAAGCGGCCGACGCTGAACGTGCTTCTGTAAAATATAAACAAGCTGAATACCTGCAAACCGCTATTGGTCGTGTGTTTAACGGCATCATTTCCGGCGTTACCGAATGGGGTATTTATGTAGAAATTATTGAAAACAAATGCGAAGGCATGGTACGTCTGAACACCTTGTTTGATGATTTTTATGAGTTTAACGAGAAAGAGCAAGCCATTATAGGCAAACGCAGCAAACGCAAATACCGTTTGGGCGACCCTGTGATGGTGAAGGTTAAAAAGACCGACCCTGTAAAACGTCAAATTGATTTTGCAATGGTTTAATTGGTCATCCGTCCGCAGACAACAGTCCTTAGTAAAAACATACTATGGACTGTTGACCGCCGACTATTGACATCTAAATGTATCTTTGCCTCATGCGCCCATACGAAGAGTACCTTTCCTACATTAACAGCGAAATTGAAAAACGCCCGTTTACGGGAAATCCTAACAACCTTTACGAGCCTTTAAACTACATCCTTACTTTAGGCGGTAAGCGTATGCGCCCTGTGCTCACCCTTATGGGTTGCGAACTGTTTGGCGGCGCTATGGACACTGCGTTGAAACAAGCGTTGGGCATTGAGGTGTTTCACAACTTTACGTTGATGCACGACGATATTATGGACGTAGCTCCATTGCGCAGAGGAAAACCCACTGTACACGTAAAGTGGAACGAGCCTACGGCGATACTTGCCGGAGACTTAATGCTGATAAAAGCCATTGATTTGGTGCGCGATGCTGATATTTCTCTACAAAAACCTCTGTTAGATATTTTTAATCAAACAGCGATTGAGGTATGTGAAGGCCAGCAGCAAGACATGGATTTTGAAGGCCGTGAGAATGTTACCGAAGCGGAATACATTGAAATGATACGCCTTAAAACGGCTGTATTATTAGGTTGCGCGCTGCAAACCGGAGCAATGATGGCAAATGCAACCCCCGAGGGGGCAAAAAACATCTATCGTTTTGGGGAGTTGGTAGGTATCGGGTTTCAGTTAATGGACGATGTGCTGGATGTGTTTGGTGATAATGAAAAGGTGGGCAAGCAGGCCGGAGGTGATATTATCAGTAATAAAAAAACCTATTTATTGATAAAAGCCCTTGAACTGGCCGAAGGTGAAACTAAACAGCAATTAACCCACTGGATTAACGTTTCGGATTTTATACCAGCTGAAAAGGTAACGGCCGTAACCGCCATCTACAACACATTAGGCATAAAAGAACTGGCTACCCAAAAAAGTGAAAGCTATTTTACGGAAGCATACAATCTATTGGAAACGATTGATATGCCCGCTGAAAACAAAAAATACCTGCACGATTTTTGCGAATGGATACGCACCCGAGTTAGTTAATACGATAATATTCTTTATGAAAAAAAACACCCTTTTAACTATTGCTTTGGCACTTACAGGTGCATTAAATGCTCAAACCGATGCTAACCGTTTAATGGTGATTAAAGAGGGTATGGCCGGCTATATTGATAGTTTTGGTGCTGAGGTAATAGCCCCCGCATTTACTATGGGAAACCAATTTAGCGAGGGGTTGGCAAGTGTAGTGCACAACAATAACAAAGGCTTTAGGTACGTGTTCATTAATGATAAGATGGACATAGTAATAAGTACTGTTTTTGATGGTGCAGGTGATTTTAGCGAAGGGCTTGCCCGTGTGAATACAGGCGGCAAGTGGGGCTACATAAACAAAGAAGGTAAAACCGTTATCGAGCCGAAGTTTCAGTTGTGCTATGAGTTTTCTGAGGGATTTGCGCAAGCACAAACCAAAGGCAAGTGGGGGCTGATTGATAAAAAAGGCCAATGGGTAATTCAGCCTGAATATAACGACCTAACCCAAGTGGGTGAAGGATTGATAGCCGTGCAAAAGAACTTTGCAGGTAAGTGGACGTATATTGATACTAAAGGTGCACAAGTGATTAAAGACAGTTTTGAACGCGCAGGCTTTTTTGCCAACGGCCTTGCCCCTGTACGTAAAAACGATAAGTGGGGCTTTATAAATAAAAAAGGGGAAGTTGTGGTGGATTACCAATACTCAGGCGCACGCGAATTTAGCGGCGGTTTGGCCTGTGTAGAAAAAGACTTTGCCAAGTGGGGTTTTATAGACACCAAAGGTACTGTAACTATTGATTTTAAGTTTGACAGAAGCGCACGCTTCCGCTACAACCATGCGTTAGTTGAAACCACGAAAGGGTATGCGTATATCAATAAAAAGGGGACTATAATCTGGCAGGCAGCGCAATAACTGCTTCCTTTTATTCTGCTAAGTTGTCCAAGCTGTTGGTAAACCCGTTCAACGCCATAAACAAGGCAGCATCAACAGATTTGTTTTCAGACAAGGTGAGTATTTGTAGTAAGCGTTCAGCGTAGCTTTCGCTATCACTAAAATAAGCCATCAGGGGCACAAATATTTCTTGTACCTCGCTATCAGCCATGTTTTCAGCCGCATTTACAATGTCTTTTATGCTTGCGTCAACTAAATGCTGGTTTTTAATAATCGGTTCGTATATCACATACTCCTCTTGGTACAAATCGTCTTCGGTAAGCAAAAACTCTTTCAGAAAATCATCCAGTGAAATATCTGCACCAACCTCTTTGCACTCATTAATATACAGCAGGATGTTTAAAAACTCCGTGCCTCTGTCAAGGGTTTTCTCTTCTATATCCAGCCATTCCTGCGATTCAAGGTAGCCGTCTTCCAAATCTTTAGCGTCTGCCGTAAAGAAGTTAATCATCAGCAAATCAAAGCAAAACTCACCAATAGGTGCAAATGCAGGGTATCGCTCAAACACTCCGTCCACATTGTTCATCTTGGTTTCAAAACCGTCTATCTGTGAAAAAGCCGTAACCAATTCATTCAAAAACGATTGGTGTTGGTCTTCATCAATAGTAAGACCGTCTTTCTTACCTCCCTCTATAAAACCCGCTACCATTGCCTGTAAGGCATCTTTAATAGGCGCAAAAATCCGTGCTTCCATTGTGTTGTATTTAAAATTGGAGAAAATTATTGTTGTTAACGGTAACTACTACCTTGCCTGTAAGTTCATTGCCCCACAGCGGCGAGTTTACCGATTTTGAGTAGTTGGTGCTTTTATCAAACGTCCACTTAGCAGTGGGTGAATATACAGTAAGGTTTGCCGGCTGCCCTTCAGCAATGGTAGCAGCTTCAATTCCTAAAATCCTGCGGGGATTTTCGGTAACTGCTTTCAGCAAGGTATCCCAACCTATTGTTTTTTCAAGGGTGAGTGCAAGGGGTAAAAAGGTTTGCAGACCCAGCATACCGGGCGTAGCATATTCATACTCCAGTACTTTATTTTCAGCGTCCTGCGGGTTATGGTCGGTGCAAACGGCATCTATCGTTCCGTCTTTAACGCCTGCTATCAAAGCATCAACATCGGTTTGCGTACGCAAAGGCGGGGTAAGTTTAAAATTGCTGTCGTATTCTTCCAATACTTCATCCGTCCAAACAAGATGGGCTATAGAAACATCGGCAGTTACCTGCAAGCCTTCGGCTTTTGCTTTGCGTATCAATTCAACCGAACCTGCGGTGCTGATGTGCGAAAAATGAACGCGGCAGTTGTTGTAACGTGCCAATTCAATATCGCGCTTCACTATCAGCTCTTCGGCAAGGTTGGGAACGCCTTTCATACCCAAACGAGTAGAAACTATCCCCTCGTTCATCTGACCGCCTTTGGCAAGGCCGCTATCTTCGGGGTGAACGCATAACAAACCGTTGAAACCTTTGGTGTACAGCAATGCACGGCTCATTAATCCACTATCGGCAATGGCTCTATTACCGTCGCTAAAGGCTACCGCCCCTGCCGTGTGCATATCATACATCTCAGCCAGTTCGTTTCCTTCGCGTTTATGGGTGATGCAGCCCATTGGGTACACGGTGGTTACCTGCCCTTTGGCTCTGCTAAGTATGTATTCGACTTCTGATTTTGAGTGTACGGGCGGCTGGGTAGAAGGCAATACAGCCACCCCTGTGAAACCGCCTGCGGCGGCAGCTTTGCATCCGCTTTGTATGTCTTCGCGCTGCTCAAAACCGGGGTCGGCAAATTGAGCGCGCATATCCATAAAACCAACGGAAGTATACGTACCCGTACCGTCAATTACCGTTGCCCCATCGGACTGAGCAGTATTGGCGGCTACAATGGACTTTATCTTGCCGTTTTCTATTAAAATATCTTGGGTTTTGCCGTTTAATGGGCTGTTGGGTTGTGATACTGTGGTGTTTTTTATCAGCAGGTGCATTACGGCTACTTTAAAAATCTTAGCAATAATACTTCACATAAAAGGAAAAACAAGCCCATCATGATACAATACCTCCATAATTGCACCCCTTTATCAGCCTCAACAATGGCTGCCTGTATGCCTTTGGGGGTATTTTTCAATACTTTAATGCCTTGTATTTTTATCTGCTCTTCTAATTCTTTTTCGGTAAAGTACGTGTTTGCCGATTCATTACGGTTGTAATTAAACGCTACCCTAACACCTACATCCTGCCCTCCGCTTTCCAACGCATAATTTCCGGGTTGTTTCAACTCAGGGCCGGCGGCAAGATTCAGCTTGTTGTCTTTTACCACCATCTGGGGTATTAACTCCGCCTTGTCTAACTTCAGTTTATATACTTGGTCTTTGCCTGCGGCGAGGTTTAAACGCACTAATTGCCCGTTGCCGATGGTATAGAACAAATCAGGGCTTTGCACGCTGTTTAATGCCATGTTGAGCATGATGGGAACAAACAGTGCATGGGTGGCAAAGTTGTTCCACTCGCCGTTTAGAGGCGAATTAAACAAGTACACATGGCCTGCGGCATTGGTATAATGGGTAAGGAAACTTTGACCGCTTTGCAAACGCATAATAGGTTCGCCGGCACTGGCTTGGGTTACAAAGTATTTTTGCAATACAGGTTTATCCATATTGTCGCCCGTTTTCTCAAAAATATGCCTGAATAAGGGGTGGGCAACCGTAAGCCCCTCAACACGTTGGTTGGCTTCCATATAGGCTTGCAAAGGGCTTGCCCCTATTGAGCCTAAAAAATCGTTTACGCTTCTATCAACAACTTTATCAGCGGCAGGAAACACCACCAATGAACCGCCTGCGGTTACAAACTTACCCAGTTCGGCACTTAGCCCGCTTGAAACAGTTTTAACTCCGTTTAAAACAATCAGCGTGTATTTTGAGAAGGAGGAATAATCCAGTTGTTTGTCGCTCACCTCGGTTAGCTTGTAGTAAGCATCAATCTTGCCGTACACCGCCCCGATAAACTTTGAAGGCCCTTCGGGGGATATGGCAAGGATGTTTATCTCTTGTTTCACCTCAAAGGCAAAAAACAACTTATCGTCAAACGTGATGGGGTCGTCCATCACCGCCAATTCAGCATTTTGCCAACCCGAAGTAGTGGCGGTAAACGATAGTTCAATATCCTTGGTTTCGTTTTTACCAATGCTAAAATTGGCTAACCCTTTTTGAATGTTATTTATTTTTAGGGTGAGCGGAATGTTTTCTTGCTCATCGCCGAAGTTTTTAACACGCACCATCAGTTGTGCGGTTTGATTGGCCTGCACATAAGGAGTTAGCAACCACGCCGAGTCAACACTTAGGTTGGCTTTGGGGTTACCTTCCAGTTTCACCAGCTCGGTAAGTATGGTAGTATCGGTATTTACGGCCTCAACATCCACCATGTTTTGCTGAAAATCAGACAACACGTAGGCTGTTTTATTGGCCATCGGGTCTTTGTTAAGGGCTTCTTTTTGGCGGGCAATTATCTCGCTCAGTTTTCGTGAGGCAGGCGATACCTGCAATTCGTCAATCATCCGTAAAAATTCTTCACGGTTTACTAATCGTTGGTGTTTGCCTTCAAAATCAGCCGTTAGCAGTTGAAACAAATCGGTTGAAGAATAGGCGTTTGCAATATCGCGGGCTTTGTTTTTGGCTGCCTGAAACAGCTCTCCCTCATTGCCCACGCTACTCATGCTGAAAGAATTATCTACGTACACGCTTACTGCTGAAACGCCTTGCCTTGCCGCCCCCGAAGTAGCGGGAATAAAGGGCTGCACAAACGCCAGTACAATAAATACAATGGCAAAGATGCGCGCCATCAATACCAAAATATGCTTTAGGTTACGGCGCGAACGTGTTTCTTGCTGCACTTCTTGCAACAAAGCCACGTTGGTAAAATAAATGCGTTTGAATCGCCTGAAATTGAATAGGTGTATAACGATAGGGATGGCAATGGATGCCAATGCAGCGAAAAACAACGGGTACAACCAACTCATTAGGGTCAAAAATAGTGTTTTTGTTAATACATGAACGGCTGTAAAAGTAAAATGTTGCTTTGGGTTTGGGGATTAGTTGATGGTTGGTAGTTGGTAGTTGATGGTTGGTAATCATCAATCCCTAATCCCTAAACACCAACCACTAAACACTAAAAACCTACTCTATACTATCTTTTTAATTAAGCGTAGTTTGTGGGTGTAGCGGCCGGTATCCACATTAAAAATGCCTTCTTGGTCAATTTTATCAATGCGAACACAGCCGCCTGCATGGATAATACGACGAGAATCGAGCAGAATGCCCACGTGTACTATCTTGCCGTCCTCATTGTCAAAAAAGGCAAGGTCGCCCGGTTCGGTTTCATCCAAAAACGATAGTGTTTGTCCTTGAGATGCTTGCTGATAGGCATCCCGCATCAATGATAATCCGTTCAGTTTATAAATCACCTGTGTGAAACCTGAACAGTCGATGCCCCAAATAGCGCGACCACCCCACAAATACGGGGTGTTCACAAATTGCAACGCATCGCCCGTCATAACATCACGGTTGGGGGTGGTAACGGCACTGCGAACTTCTCCCCTCACCTCCCACAACTTACCGTTGTGTAGGGCTTGTCCGGCATCATTTATCTGTATTACCGAACCCATCGAAAGTCGGATGTGTTCATTGCTATGAACCAACTCGCCCAAAGCACTGTTCAGCAGTACTTTTTGGCCTTCGCTTGGCTTTGCCTCTACAAACTGGTTTTCGTGCAACCAGCCTTGGTAGTCGTCAAAATCGCACACCACCTGCATCCAGTTTTTTTCGTGGCCTATTACGCGATAGGTCTCACCAAATAATAATTGCGAAACCATCTCGCTTTTGCTTGACGGTTCGGCGCGTAAGGGTACAGATGAGTATGTGCAAATGCCTTGCATAAAAAAGGTTTAAAGTATTATAAGTGCAACCACTCTTTCTTGGTCAACAAATGCTCCTTAGTTTCAACGTGGTCGGGGTCGGGCACACAACAGTCAACCGGGCAAACGGCAGCACACTGCGGTTCTTCGTGAAACCCTTCACACTCTGTGCATTTATCAGGTACTATGTAATATACTTCTTTATTTATCGGCTCGTGCTTTTCTTCGGCGTTTAACTCCTTGCCGTCGTATAAAAATGTACCGCTAATTTCGTTCCCGTCGCCGTAAGCCCACATTACTCCGGCCTCATATATGGCAGTATTCGGGCACTCGGGTTCGCAAGCGCCACAATTAATGCACTCATCGGTTATCATTATAGCCATGGCAAAATTGTATTTTTGCAAAATTACTACTCGCCGGGGGTATTTACCTAACGCGTAGCCTTTGATTTTTTAATTTAAAATGGAACTGAACGAGATTTTAAACGCATTACACTATACAGGCCGCGTATTTAGCGATAAAAATGATGCTGAACTTTTGATTGCCATGCACAAGGCATACGTGGCAAACCCTTGGTTTACGCCTGAAAACATTGCCTTATCTGTGAATTATTGGAGTAAGAAACTTACGCCCGAAAGTTTGCAGCAATGGATTGAGCGCGAGCAAATAGGCAACAACCCCGCCCCAAAAACAGTAGGTATTATCGCCGCGGGAAATATCCCGTTGGTAGGGCTGCACGATATTTTGAGCGTATTGATAACCGGCAACCGTGCTATCATAAAACCATCCAGCGAAGACGAAGCTTTGATACAGTTTTTTATCGCTACTATGGTGCAGGCCAATCCTGAAATGGCTAATTACCTGCAAACTACTGAGCGTATTGAAAAGCTTGAAGCGGTGATAGCTACCGGTAGTAATAACACTGCCCGCTATTTTGAATACTATTTTGGTAAATACCCTAATGTAATCCGCAAAAACCGCAACAGTATTGCTGTGCTTACGGGGGATGAAAGCCCCGAAACGCTTACTAAGATTGCGGGCGATATTACAGGGTATTTTGGCAAAGGCTGCCGCAACGTTACCCAAGTATGGATGCCCAAAGGGTTTGATATTGTTAAGTTTATTGATAATACCCTGCCCTATAGCGATTTGATAAACCATAATAAGTATGCAAACAACTACGTGTACCACCGTGCGTTGTTTTTAATGAATATGGATACCCACCTTGATAACGGGTTTATGCTGTTTAGGGAGGATAAAAAGATTTACGCCCCCATAGGTACCGTTAACTATACTTTTTATGACGATTTGAGTGATGTTAAGGCTTTTATTGCTGAACATACCGAGGAAATACAGTGCGTGGTAAGTGAGGCTGATTTGGGCAACGTGGTTGCCCCCGGTGAAACCCAAAATCCTGCCTTGTGGGATTATGCTGACGGGGTGAATACCATTGAATTTTTGAAGGGGATTTGATTTTTTCCCGACAGGTTAAAGTGCAAGCCTTCGTCATTGCGAGAAACTGCTTTTGAGTTTTGAAGCAATCCGTTTGCTTTAATTGTGCGGGATTGCTTCGGGAGACCTCGCAATGACGAAAAAATAGTGCGGACTTAAGTCCGCACCGATGGGGTAATTTTAACAAAATGGGGTTTCGACCCTATTTGTAAATACAGGTATCAGTCAATGCCCAAATCACTGGTAAAGCTGCTCTCCAGTTTTACTTCTTCAATAGGCACTGAAAGTTTTTCTGAAACGAATCCTAAAAGTACCAGTTGTACATCCCTTTCACTGCATAGACCATTCTTATCGAAAAGTGTATTATAATTAAGTGATGTTATCCAGCTTATTAATTCCCCTATGGTGTGATTAAATAACCCGTCCTCAGACTTCACTTTTTTTAATCCAAAAAACTTATAGACTATCGCTGGTTTACCAGTACTATCAACTTTACTTAGTTTAGGTAATTTTAATGCTAAGTGATTTTCAAGCTTTACCCATACATCCTTTCGGATATCAATCTTTACAATGTTTTCTAAAATTGTTCGGGGGGTTATTTCCGATTTACTTAGTCCAAGCTCATTGCAAAAAAACTCCCTGACCTTATAAAACAGTACTTGTGTTTTGCACTTTTCTGCCGTTTGAAGCGTGATATGTTTGTGCACATAGCTTGAAAAATCGCCTACAGTAACAATTTTTTCAGCAACATCATTCGGAATCGTTATCTCAAAATAATCTTCGACTTCTTGCAGTAAGATGACGCTATCTAAACCCATAATACAAATTTAACGCAACCGATTGATGGGCGGTATACCATTAAACAAAAAACAGGATGCAAGGTGTTACCCTTAGCATCCTGCATCTATCATAGGCTAACTACTCTTTCTAGTTCTTAGCTATTAACATGGTTTTGGTGGCAATCACGTTGTTATCCACTATCAACGAGTAATAGTAAGTACCGGTTGCCATATTCAAGCAGTTTAATTCTAATTGACCGTACCCTGTTTTTTCAATCGGGAATGCCTGAATTAAACGACCGTTATTATCGGTAACTTTAATAAACGCTGATACTGTGGTTGATGGCAAGTAGTAATCAATAAAGGTTACATCACTTAACGGATTAGGATTGTTTTGCATCAACATGGCAGTTTTGTTAATCTCTACTTTTTGAGGTTCGGGGCTACCCTCAAGCGTACCTTGTTGTTTGTTAATGCCTTCCATCACAGCCACCTTTTCTTCCAGCTTCTCAATTTTTTCTTGTTGCTCTTTAATGGCTTGGGTAAGAACGGGGATAATGGCAATGTAGTTTACCGACAAATAGCCATCGGTTTCTTCAGTAACTGTATAAGGAAGTACTTCTTTCAACTCTTGTGCAATAAAACCGTAAGTATTTCCTTCGGGAAAGTTTCTGTTCTTAAACTCCTCTGTTTTAAACTTATAAACAACAGGGTTTAGCTTACTAATAATCTCATCGGTTTTTTCAATGGGTTTTACATCCGTTTTAAACCTGCTGTCAGAAGTCAAATTCATTCCGTTAATCAAACCCGTACCATTAATTGTAAGAATATGGACAGACGGCAAATCTTGGCAAGCATCACCTGGAGGGTTACCCCCCAACGTCATTACATTACTAAACCAGCTTTTACCGTTACCGTATATCACAGCTCTGTCGATTCCGTTACCTTGTATGGCAAGTGCTTTGGTTCCTGCTAAGGGATTGGTGTTCACCAAAATTCCATATCCAAAACTACAATTGGTATGCATAGCTGTGGCGTGGATAGCATTGCGGTTATTATTTTGCTCAAAGATATCGTCGCGGTTATCTATCGTTAATTTAAAATTCCATATAGGGTTGTTAGTACCAATACCCGCATTTTGAATCCGAAAAATTTTATCAGTAGGAGACATTGGGGCTGAAGTAGTGCCAACCGCATACCAATCATGATCTTGGCATTCGGGGTGACAGACTACCGTGGTATCCTCTTCCTCCTCGCAATCGGGATTACAAACCGAACGTATCACAACGCTATCCACTAAGATTCCTCCTGAATGGTAACAGCTACTATCCCCTTTAAACCTTAAAATTAAACTATCAGCAGTGGCTATAAAGGCATACGTTCTTTGTTTCCATACACCTGTGTCTGTTTTAGGTATCCGCATAGAAACAGAAAGGTCTGTAACACTATCCAAATAACGGATAAGCTGTATGGTGCCGAATGCAGCCTGACTTGTTGTAGCCCCACATCCTATCAAATTCTTATGTACACTTGTGAAAAAAGTTAATGTATAATTCACCCCTGGCGTTAACCCTAAAATTTTTTGTTGTATGATGCCATTGGTGTTCAAGTCAATGTGTTGCGTATCAGCACCTGGACATCCCATATTGTGATGGGTATAATGGTGTACATTAACATCCCCTCCAACATATGTCCAGTTGGCTAAAGTACTCGTTGATGAAAGAGTTGTGAAGGCTAAATAAGCGTTTGAATTCCAAGCGGTAGGGGTTGAGTTTTCAAAGCTCCCGTTTTGTACCAAGTTTTGTCCAAATGCAACGGAACTCAGCAACAAAAATGCTAAGGCTGATAAAAAATTTAATTTAATTGGTAATAGTTTTTTCATCGGTAGGTAGTTTAGTTGCTTACTCTATTAAGGCTTTTCAGCTTCGGCCACAAAACACATTGTTGTGTTAGCATTGTCAAATTCCCATTTATTCCAAAACAATTCGGGATGTTTTCACCAACGTGTTCAATTACTGTACAAACGTGTATATAAACTGGATATAGGTTTTGCTATTAATTTCTTGAACACAGTCTGCTTAAAAAAATCTGTAAACTGTTTTAACTTGCAACCACCTATGACCCGCGAAGAAGCTAAACAACGTATAGATAAACTAACCGCCGAACTGGCCGACCATAACTACCGCTATTATGTGCTTTCGCAACCCGTAATCAGCGATACAGATTTTGATTTTCTATTGAAAGAACTTGAAAAGCTGGAGGCTGAATATCCTGAGTTTATGCACCCCAACTCTCCTACCCAACAAGTAGGCGGAGCTATCACTAAGGAATTTGTAACGGTGAAGCATAAGTACCCTATGATGAGTTTGGGGAATACTTATAGCGAAGAGGAATTGACGGAGTTTGATAACCGCATTCGTAAATCAATCGGTGATGGGTTTGAGTATGTGGTGGAGCTTAAGTTTGACGGCCTTGCCATCAGTATTACGTATAAAAACGGTGAGTTGGTTCGCGCAGTAACCCGCGGCGACGGTGTGCAGGGTGATGATGTAACCAACAACGTTAAAACCATTAAGAGTATCCCACACAAATTACCTCCCGGCGATTACCCCGAAGAGTTTGAAATACGCGGTGAGATTTTTATGCACCTGAAAACCTTTGAACGGTTGAAGGATAAACTGGCTGCCGAACTGCGTGAGAAAGGATTGGATGAAGACGAGATAAAAGAACGCTCGTACAAAAACCCCCGCAACTTTGCTTCGGGGACTATGAAACAGCAAGACCCTAAGGAGGTGGCTAAACGCCCGTTGGATGCTTTTTTGTACTACATATATGCCGATACTCCCGTTGCTGAAACTCATGCTGAAAGTTTGAAAAAAGCCGAACAGTGGGGTTTTAAAGTGAGCGACCACTATAAACTTTGCCGCAACTTGGATGAGGTAATAGCCTTCATCAAAAAGTACGATACAGAACGTCATAACCTTAGCTATGATATTGATGGAGTTGTGCTAAAAGTAAACAACTACCTGCAACAGCAAGAGTTGGGCTTTACGGCCAAAGTTCCCCGTTGGGCGATATCGTTTAAATACAAGGCAGAAAGTGCCTCCACCCTGCTTGAAAAAGTTACCTACCAAGTAGGCCGCACAGGGGCTATTACTCCCGTTGCCAATCTTACCCCTGTGTTTTTGGCCGGTACTACCGTAAAACGAGCCAGCTTGTACAATGCGGATGAAATTGACCGCCTTGACTTGCATGAAAACGATACCGTATTTGTTGAAAAGGGCGGCGAGATTATACCCAAAGTAACCGGTGTTGATGAAAGCAAACGCAAGCCTGATGCTGCTAAAATTATGTATGCCACCCATTGCCCCGAGTGCGGCACTGAGTTACAACGCAAGGACGGCGAGGCTATACATTATTGCCCCAACGAAAGCGGGTGTAAGCCACAGCTAAAGGGTAAAATAGACCACTTTATCGGTCGGCGTGCGATGGATATCAGCAGTATTGGTGCTGAAACCATCAGCGGATTGTACGACAAAGGATTGATTAGCAGCTACGCTGATTTATATACACTTACCTACGAGCAATTAATTGGACTTGAGTTTGAAGTGGGTGATGATTTGGGCGAAAAGAAAAAACGCTCGTTGCAGGAGAAATCAGTGCAAAATATTTTAAAGGGTATTGAGCTTTCAAAACAAATCCCTTTTGAACGTTTATTGTTTGCATTGGGTATCCGTATGGTGGGCGAAACTGTTGCTAAAAAACTAGCCAAGCACTTTAAAAACATTGACGCATTGGCCGCCGCCACAGTTGAAGAAATGTCGGCCATACATGATATCGGAGAACGTATTGCAGTTAATGTGGTTCGCTTTTTTAGTGATGAAAACAACCGTGCCATCATTCAGAAAATGAAAGACAACGGCTTGCGCTTTGAAATTGAAGAAGACACCAGCATAGAACGCAGCGATAAACTACAAGGCAAAAGTTTCTTGGTATCGGGTGTTTTCAGCATCAGTCGCGATGACCTAAAGGCATTGATTGAAAACAACGGCGGTCGTAATGTTAGCGGGGTATCGGGTAAATTAGATTACTTGGTAGCCGGTGATAAAATGGGGCCTGAAAAGCTGAAAAAAGCTACCGACTTAGGCATTACCATCATTAGCGAACAAGAGTTTATGGCAATGATTGGCGGTTAGTTAACCAGACTTGCTATATAACCAAAAGGCTATCTCAAAAGCGGCGGGCTTTATGCTCGTCGGGGAGCGTCAGAATATCCGTCGCGTGTAGACGGGTATAAAACCCGTCTCTATTGAGAGTGTACTCATTGTTTTATACCAACTGAATACGAAAAAATTACCCCGAATATAAAATTCAGGGCTTTTAACAATAACGTTCCGAAGGGTTTAAAACCCTTCGGAACGCATCCCATCAATAGAGGCGGACTTTATGTCCGTCGCAAAATAGTTATACAACCCCTCTTTCACCGAATAGTACAAAATCTTCCGCCCTCCCCTATTTATCGTATATTTGTACTAACACACAACACACCATACTTGGGCATTAAACAACGCATAGGGCTGTACTATTATAAGGCCGAGGTGAAAAAGAAAAAACACCGCGACCGTAAGTTCACCCCGTTGGAAACAGCCAAATTGATAGGAGTTGTGTTTGATGCGGATAATGAAGTTGAGAAAAAAACCGCCTTGCAACTGGCCGAAATTTTACGCGGACAAAAAAAAGAAGTACTGCTAATGGGGTACTTTAATGCTAAAAAATTTCCTCCCAACTTGCACATTGCCTACGGCAACGAATATTTTAACCGCACCCATCTAAATTGGGCAGGTTTGCCGGTGCATATCAACCTAAAGTCGTACCTCAATACTACGTTTGATTATTTAATAAATATCAGCACTAATAACAGTGTTATTTTCCCTTACCTGATGGTGAAATCATCCGCCAAATGTACCGTAGGAAGGTATTCTCAAACCTTTGCCGATGCGTATGATTTAATGTTGGAAACTAAAGAGAATGACTTTATTGCCCAACTATTACACTATTTACAAAAAATTGGCTGAATTTTGCAGCCCAAAACCATTTGATACATGAATAAATTCAGAGGCACGGGTGTGGCTATTGTTACCCCGTTTAAAGCAAACAACGAGGTTGATTTTGAAGGTTTGGAAAACGTTACCAACCACATTATCAACGGTAAATGCGAGTACATCGTTATTTTAGGTACTACCGGAGAAACTGCCACCCTGAATAAACAAGAAAAACAGCAAGTGGTTGATACAATAAAAAGAGTAAACAATGGCCGTGTGCCTTTGGTAATGGGTATTGGCGGTAACAATACTGCCGAAATTTTAGAAACCATTGCCCATTTTGATTTTACCGGCTTTGATGCTGTTTTATCTGTTAGCCCTTACTACAACAAACCCAACCAACAAGGACTGATACACCATTATACCGTCATAGCTGATGCTTGCCCTGTTCCCGTGATATTGTATAACGTACCGGGACGTACAGGAAGCAACATGACAGCGGCTACCACGCTTACTCTTGCCAAACACCCCAATATTATCGGGATGAAAGAAGCCAGTGGTAACATGGAGCAATGCATGGCGATTATAAAAAATAAACCTGATGACTTTTTGGTTATCAGCGGCGATGATGCACTTACTCTGCCCCTTATTGGCGCGGGTATGGACGGTGTAATCTCAGTAATTGCTAATGCCTACCCTGCTGACTGGAGCGAAATGGTGCGCCTTGCCCTTGCAGGCGACTTTGTGGCTGCCCGCAAACTGCACTACAAACTGTTGGATCTAAGCATCACCATTTTTGCCGACGGAAGTCCGGGCGGTATTAAAGAGTTGCTTAACTACATGAACATTTGCGGTACTCATGTGCGCTTACCTCTTTACCCCGTAAACGATGAGGTAAAGAACAAGCTGCTGGACTTGGCCAAGAATTATTAATGAGCTCTAAAAAATATATTGCCCCATTATTAAAATGCCTTTTAATAATGGGGCAATCGTTTTTATTAGGGTTTATTGCTACAGCCAGAATTTTTGGCGGCTCAAACTTCATTTCCCTTACGTTTGCTGTAGTAACATTAATTCCTATACTGCTATTCTTACTATTTATCTACATAGTCAACTTAAAAATCATTGATTACTACTATGCTGATTTAAGTTATAATCAACGGTTAGCATTAATAGTTATCTCTTTTATTTCAGGAGTATCAGGGATTGTAACTGCCTTCAGTTGGTAAGAAACAGAAAAGCCATCGGCTAACTGATGGTTATCAGCTACTCCAATGGCTTTTTTTTGATTGTTAAACCTACCTGATGAGCTTAAGCCGTTTTTTGTTTCTTCTTAGAAGCTATGTCAATCATCATAACTACAAGACCTAAGCAAACAACTGAAGCCAACACCACTTCGGCAACACTAGGGATAATCATTAATAACATACAGCAATTATTTATTTACAGGAACAAAGTTGCTGCATCTACGTTAAATTATTCCTTTTGGTTAAACACATATCCACCGCTAACCGATTTATTAAGTATTTAATTTAGTACAGGTATTTTCACCCTGTTTTTTACTCGTTTTTACAAATCCCAATCGTTTAAGTAGGGTATTGCATGGTATGCAGTAAGGTCGAACTGTGTAGGGACTACTGATACATAATTGTTTGCAAGTGCCCACTCATCGGTATCCTCACCGTGGTCTTCGTTTAAAAACCGACCTGTGAGCCAATAATATTTCCGTCCGCCCGGGTCAGCACGTTCGTCAAAGTTCTCCTGCCATTTGCCTTTGCATTGGCGGCATATTTTAATCCCTTTAATTTCTGATTCGTTATCCACCTTGGGGAAATTCACATTTAACAGTGAACCCTTGGGCAACCCGTTTTTAAGCACATTGTTGCAAATGCTCAGTATAAATTTCTCAAGCGGGGCAAAATTGGCCGCGTAGCTATAATCACACAACGAGAAACCGACAGAAGGAATGCCTTCTATAGCTCCTTCAACAGCGGCTGACATGGTGCCTGAGTAAATTACATTGATGGATGAGTTGGAACCGTGGTTAATACCTGAAACCAGTAAATCGGGTTTACGGTGCAACACTACATCAACAGCCATTTTAACACAATCTACAGGTGTGCCTGATGATTGATAGGCTTCGATGCCGGGGTATAAATCTACCTTATCCAAGCGCAAAGGCTTTGAAATGGTAATAGCATGCCCCATACCCGATTGCGGGCCTGCGGGGGCAACTACTATCACATCGCCCAATTGCTTCATCAATTCCACCAAAAAACGAATACCGGGGGCTGATACACCGTCATCATTAGTAACTAATATAAGGGGCTTCGTTTGTTTACTCACTTTTGATTTGCTTATTTAATGATTTAGAGATTTGTTGATTTAAATAAGAAAATCAACAAGTCAACAAATCAGAAATTAATTATGCTTGCCCTGTGGGGCCGCCAAAATTCATGGGGAAACTTGGGAATGATTCTTCGTTGTTTATTGTGCCGAAGCTTTCTTCAAACTTATTTACGTTATCGCTAAGGGCCATTAGCAACCTTTTAGCATGGGTGGGGGTAAGTATCACCCTCGATTTCACTTTTGCTTTAGGTACACCGGGCATCATACGGATAAAATCAATAATAAATTCAGAATGCGAATGCGTGATGATAGCAAGGTTTGAGTAGGTACCATCAGCCACATCTTCACTTAGTTCTATATCTATTTGCTGTGTATTCTCTTCGCTCATTATGGTATTTGTTTAGTATTACAAATCTAAGGTATTGCGGGTTGCATTGATGCACTAAGGGCAACAAAAAACCCACAGGTTTGCACCTGTGGGTTTTGTATAGTTTCCCTAAAGGGAGTTTTGATTAGTCTTTGGTTGCCATCAACATATCGTATTCTTCTTGCGAGCCTACGATCATTTTTTCGTATTCGCGCAAACCGGTACCTGCGGGTATCAAGTGACCTACGATAACGTTTTCTTTCAAACCTGCCAAGTAATCTACTTTGGCTGATATTGAAGCTTCGTTCAACACCTTGGTAGTTTCCTGGAACGACGCTGCACTCATCCAGCTTTGTGTACCCAACGATGCTTTGGTAATACCCATTACAACGGGGCGTGCAGTAGCTGATACAGCATCGCGAGCTTCAACCTGTTTCATATCCTTACGTTTCAGCATCGAGTTTTCGTCGCGTAGTTTACGTAAAGTAACTATCTGACCTACTTTCAGGTTGCTTGAATCGCCGGCATCAGAAACAATTTTCTTGTCGTAAATCCAGTCGTTTTCCTCATTAAAGTTCAAACGGGTTACAGCTTCACCTTCCAAGAAACGAGTATCGCCCGGATCGGTAATTTCAACTTTCTGCATCATTTGGCGTACAATCACCTCAACGTGTTTATCGTTGATTTTTACACCCTGCAAGCGGTAAACCTCTTGGATACCGTTTACGATATAACGTTGTACAGCGCTAGGGCCTTGAATACGCAATATATCTTGAGGGGTAATCGCACCGTCGCTCAATGGGTCACCGGCTCTGATAAAGTCGTTGTCCTGAACAAGGATGTGTTTCGACAACGGCACCATGTACTTACGTACTTCACCGTCTTTAGATTCAACCATAATCTCACGGTTACCACGCTTAATACCTCCGTAGCTTACCACACCGTCAATCTCAGATACAACGGCAGGGTTAGATGGGTTACGGGCTTCAAACAATTCAGTAACACGGGGAAGACCACCGGTAATATCTCGGTTACGTGATGTAACACGAGGTATTTTTACCAGAATGCGTCCACCTTCAACTTGTTCTTTATCGTCGATTACGATGTGTGAGCCTACCGGAATGTTGTATTCTTTAAGTACTTCACCTTTCTTATCAACAATCTTGATTGAAGGGATTTTGGTTTTATCCTTGCTATCGATGGTTACTTTTTCTTTGTGACCTGTTTGTTCGTCGCTCTCTTCGCGGAAGGTGATACCTTCGATAATGTTTTCGAACATGATTTTACCCGAGTGTTCGGTCATAATCACCGCGTTGAAAGGATCCCAAGTACAGATGATGTCACCTTTTTCTATTTTTTGGCCTTCAGATACCATCAAGTGTGCACCGTAAGGTACGTTGTTGGTAATGATGGTATTGCCGGTGGTTTCGTCAACGATACGTACTTCACCTGAACGACCTAATACAACAACTTGCTCGCCGTTGGTACCGTTCACTTTTACTGTACGTATATCTTCAAACCTTACAATACCGCCAAATTTGGCAACTTGTGTTGATTCTGTAGCTGAACCTGAAGCAGCACCACCCACGTGGAAGGTACGCAGGGTAAGCTGTGTACCGGGTTCACCGATTGACTGTGCGGCAATTACACCTACAGCCTCACCTTTTTGAACCATGCGGCCGGTAGCAAGGTTACGTCCGTAACACTTACCGCACACACCGTTTTTGCTTTCGCAGGTCAACACTGAGCGTATTTCAACCATCTCAATGGCTGACGCATCAATTTTCTTAGAGATATCTTCGGTTAGTTCTGAACCTGCAGGACATATCATCTCACCTGTGATAGGATCAATAATATCATACAAACAGGTACGACCTAAAATACGCTCGTACAAGCTTTCCACAATATCCTCGTTGTCTTTCAACGCTGAGGTTGGGATACCACGAAGCGTACCGCAATCTTTATCAGTGATAATCACATCTTGGGCAACGTCGTGCAAACGACGGGTTAGGTAACCCGCATCCGCTGTTTTCAACGCCGTATCGGCCAAACCTTTACGAGCACCGTGCGTAGAGATGAAATATTCTAGTACTGAAAGACCTTCTTTAAAGTTTGAGATAATGGGGTTCTCGATAATCTCACCTGTACCACCGCCAACGTTTTTCTGTGGCTTGGCCATCAATCCCCTCATACCACCTAACTGACGAATCTGCTCTTTAGAACCACGCGCTCCTGAATCCAACATCATATAAATGGGGTTGAAACCTTGGTCGTCGGTGCTCAAATGTTTAAGCAGGCTATCAGAAATACGCGAGTTGATACGGGTCCAGATATCAATTACCTGGTTGTAACGCTCGTTATTGGTGATGAAACCCATGTTATAGTTACTCCAAATTTCATCTACCTCTTCTTTAGCTTGGTCAATCAGTTTTTGTTTTTCTTGAGGTATGTTTACATACGCCAAGTTAAATGAAAGACCGCCTTTGAATGCGTAGTGGAAACCTAGGTTTTTGATATCATCAAGGAACTTAGCGGTTTTTTGCACGCCAAATTCTTTTACCATATCACCAATGGTATCACGTAGTGACTTTTTGGTTAGCAATTGGTTTACATATCCAAACCCGTAAGGAACTACAAGGTTGAAGATGATACGACCAACGCTGGTTTCGATGATTTTTTCAATCAGTTGTTTGTTCTCCCTAACTACAACTTTACATTTCACAATGGTGTGAAGTTCTACACGGCCTTCGTTAAAGGCAATGATAGCCTCTTCTGAACCATAGAATGTAAGGCCTTCGCCTTTCACCGGCCTTTCGGGGGTGCTGCGGCGTAGTTTGGTTATATAGTACAATCCCAACACCATGTCCTGTGATGGTACCGCAATAGGGGCACCGTTAGCAGGGTTCAAAATGTTGTGGGGAGCAAGCATTAATATTTGGGCTTCCAATATGGCCGCGTTTCCAAGTGGAACGTGAACCGCCATCTGGTCACCGTCAAAATCCGCGTTAAAACCTGTACACACCAATGGGTGCAAACGGATGGCCTTACCTTCAACCAATTTAGGTTGGAAAGCTTGGATACCCAACCTGTGCAGCGTAGGAGCACGGTTTAGCAATACGGGGTGAGCTTTTAGGATGTTCTCCAAAATCTCCCATATTACCGCTTCTTTACGGTCTACTATCTTTTTAGCTGATTTTACGGTTTTAACAATACCCCTTTCAATCAGTTTGCGGATAATAAATGGTTTAAACAACTCAGCAGCCATACCTTTTGGCAAACCGCACTCATGCATTGCAAGAGTTGGACCTACCACAATTACTGAACGGCCAGAGTAGTCAACCCTTTTACCCAAAAGGTTTTGACGGAAACGACCTTGTTTACCTTTAAGCATATCGCTCAAAGATTTCAAAGGACGGTTACCTTCTGATTTCACAGCGTTGGCACGACGGGTGTTATCCAACAACGAGTCAACAGCTTCTTGCAACATACGCTTCTCGTTACGCAAAATCACCTCGGGAGCTTTGATCTCTATAAGGCGTTTCAAACGGTTGTTACGTATGATTACACGGCGGTAAAGGTCGTTCAAATCCGATGTTGCAAAACGTCCGCCTTCCAAAGGCACCAATGGGCGCAACTCAGGAGGGATAACGGGCAATATCTTCATTATCATCCACTCAGGACGGTTTTCAACTTCTTCGTTTGCACTACGGAAACCTTCGATAACTTTCAAACGTTTCAAGGCTTCTTGCTTACGTTGTTGTGAAGTTTCGTTGGCTGCCTGGTGACGAAGTGAGTATGAAAGGTCGTCGAGTTTAATCCTTGAAAGCAAATCCCACAAACCTTCAGCACCCATTTTGGCGATGAATTTATTGGGGTCAGTATCTTCAAGGTATTGGTTTTCTTTTGGCAACGAGTCAAGAATATCCAAGTATTCTTCTTCGGTCAAGAAATCCAAGTAGTTTACACCATCTTGTGCTTTCACACCTGCTTGTATTACTACGTAACGTTCGTAGTAAATAATCATATCAAGCTTTTTGGTAGGCAAGCCTAACAGGTAACCTATTTTATTAGGTAGTGAACGGAAGTACCAAATGTGGGCTACGGGCACAACCAATTGGATGTGTCCCATACGCTCGCGGCGTACTTTCTTTTCTGTAACCTCCACCCCGCAACGATCGCACACGATACCTTTATAACGGATACGTTTGTATTTACCGCAATGGCATTCGTAATCTTTTACAGGCCCAAAAATCCTTTCGCAAAACAAACCGCCCATTTCGGGTTTGTATGAGCGGTAGTTTATGGTTTCGGGCTTGGTTACCTCACCGTATGAACGTTGAAGAATGGTTTCAGGTGAAGCCAATCCTACACGTATTTTGGTGAAGTTACCTTTTACTTTTAAATCTTTTTTTGACGACATATAGTGTCTTTTATTACAAAAAGGTGATTGTTAACTTTTAAAACTATTCAAGGTTGATATCCAAACCTAAACCGCGAAGTTCATGCATCAATACATTGAACGACTCAGGAATACCGGGTTGTGGCAGGTTATCACCTTTCACAATGGCTTCATAGGTTTTGGCACGGCCTACGATATCATCCGACTTGATGGTAAGGATTTCTTGAAGGATGTTTGATGCACCAAATGCTTCCAACGCCCATACCTCCATCTCACCAAAACGCTGACCACCAAACTGGGCTTTACCACCCAAAGGTTGTTGTGTAATAAGTGAGTATGGTCCGATTGAACGTGCGTGCATTTTATCATCCACCATGTGACCCAGTTTCATCATGTAGATTACACCTACTGTTGTTGGTTGGTGGAAACGCTCGCCTGACAAACCGTCGAATAGGTAAGTTTGACCGTTTAAGGGCAAATTAGCATTCTTCAAATAGTCGTCAATTTGTTCTTGCGATGCACCATCAAATATAGGAGTGGCGAATTTAACACCTAGCTTCAAGCCGGCCCATCCCAGTACAGTTTCGTATATCTGTCCAAGGTTCATACGCGAGGGTACGCCCAGTGGGTTCAATACAATATCTACAGGAGTTCCGTCGGCCAAGAAAGGCATATCCTCTTCCCTTACTATACGTGCCACGATACCTTTGTTACCGTGACGACCCGCCATCTTATCACCCACTTTTAGCTTACGCTTGTTGGCAATAGATATTTTAGCAAGTTTCAAAATACCGGTTGGTAGTTCATCACCTACAGTTAATGCAAAATGCTTACGGCGGAAGTCTGATATCTCTTCGTTAACAGCTATTTTGTAGTTAACCAAAATGTCTTTGATTAGCTCGTTTTTAGCTTTATCAGTAGTCCAGTTATCAGCGTTAACGTTGGTGTAATCAATTTCGCTCAAGTTCTTTTGAGTAAACTTGGCTCCTTTTGGTATCAACTCTTCGTTGTATACGTTATTTACACCTTGTGAAGTTTTACCGTTAACTACTGTAAACAGTTTCTCAACCAATGTGTTTTTGATGGCTGCTACTGCTTTCTCATGGTCAGTTTCAAGCTTGGTAACCTTAGTTTTTTCATCACCTTTGGTTACTTTATCTTTCTTAACACGTGAGAATAGTTTTTTACCGATTACGATACCGTTGGTTGATGGGGGCGCCTTTAATGATGCATCTTTCACATCACCGGCTTTATCACCAAATATCGCACGCAACAGTTTTTCTTCGGGCGAAGGTTCAGTTTCACCTTTAGGAGTGATTTTACCAATCAATATATCTCCCTCTCCTACTTCGGCACCTATGCGGATAAGACCGTTTTCGTCAAGGTTACGTGTAGCTTCTTCGCTCACGTTTGGTATATCGTTGGTTAATTCTTCTTCACCACGTTTGGTATCGCGTACTTCCAGTTCATACTCAGTTACGTGCAACGAGGTAAACCAGTCGTCACGTACTACTTTTTCTGAAATTACAATCGCATCCTCAAAGTTGTAACCTTGCCAAGGCATGAATGCCACTAGCAGGTTTTTACCCAAAGCCAACTCACCATCGCGGGTTGCATAACCTTCGCAAAGTGGTTCGCCCTTGGTTACCCTTTGACCTTTTTTAACAATAGGTTTAAGGTTGATGCTTGTGTTTTGGTTGGTACGCAAAAACTTGATAAGAGGATATGTTTTAACGTTTCCGGCAAAACTTACCAACTTCTCATCTTCTGTGTACTCATATTTCACGCGTATTTCAAGTGCGTCTGAATATTCAACCACACCATCGCCTTCGGCAATTACCAAAGTACGTGAGTCAACAGCTACTTTTTTCTCCAAACCTGTACCTACGATAGGAGCATCAGGGCGCAACAAAGGCACTGCCTGACGTTGCATGTTAGAACCCATCAGCGCACGGTTAGCATCATCGTGCTCAAGGAAAGGAATTAGTGAAGCTGCTATAGATACAATCTGGTTAGGAGCAACGTCCATGTAATCCACAATGTGCGGATCTACCATCGGGAAGTCACCCTCGTACCTTGCTTTTACTTTTTCGGTATCAAAGTTTCCGTTTTCGTCAATCGTAGAGTTTGCCTGTGCGATTGTTTTACGGTCTTCTTCTTCAGCACTTAGGTATTCAACAGGCTCATCAACAGCAACCCTACCTTCAACTACCTTACGGTAAGGAGTTTCGATAAAGCCCATGCCGTTAATTTTAGCGTGAACACATAATGATGAAATCAAACCGATGTTCGGACCTTCAGGAGTTTCAATGGTACACAAACGACCGTAGTGGGTATAGTGTACGTCACGAACCTCGAAACCTGCACGTTCGCGTGAAAGACCACCGGGTCCAAGTGCCGACATACGACGCTTGTGGGTAATCTCAGCCAAGGGGTTGGTTTGATCCATGAACTGCGATAGCTGGTTGGTACCAAAGAACGAGTTGATAACTGACGATAGGGTACGTGCGTTAATCAAATCGGTTGGGGTAAATACCTCGTTATCGCGGATGTTCATACGCTCACGGATGGTACGAGCCATACGTGCTAAACCTACACCAAATTGTGCATACAACTGCTCACCTACCGTTCTTACACGACGGTTGCTCAAGTGGTCAATATCATCCACATCAGCACGAGAGTTACTTAGCTCAATAAGGTATTTTATAATGGCGATGATATCCTCTTTGGTAAGTACTTTAACTTCCATAGGGATATTCATTTCCAACTTACGGTTGATACGGTAACGGCCTACATCACCCAAATCGTAACGTTTATCAGAGAAGAACAAACGCTCGATAATACCGCGTGCGGTTTCCTCATCCGGTGGATCAGTGTTACGCAACTGGCGGTAGATATGCTCAACGGCTTCTTTACCGTTGTTTGAAGTATCTTTTTGAAGTGTGTTGTATATAATAGCAAAATCGTTGGTGGTAGTATCTTCTTTACTCAAGATGATAATCTTCACACCGGCATCAATAATCAAATCAATGTGGTCATCATTAAGCACAACATCGCGCTCAACAATCACCTCATTACGTTCGATAGAAACCACCTCACCGGTATCCTCGTCCACAAAATCTTCTACCCAAGTACGTAGTACCCTTGCAGCCAATTTGCGGCCAACTACCTTTTTAAGGCCTGATTTGCTAACTTTAATTTCTTCCGCTAGGTCGAAAATGTTAAGAATATCCTTATCGGTTTCAAACCCGATAGCACGCAATAACGTGGTTACGGGGAATTTCTTTTTCCTATCGATGTAAGCATACATTACGTTGTTTACGTCGGTAGCGAATTCCATCCACGAACCTTTAAATGGGATAACCCTTGCTGAATACAGCTTGGTTCCGTTGGTATGGTATGATTGCCCAAAAAATACACCGGGCGACCTGTGCAATTGTGATACTACAACACGCTCAGCACCGTTAATAATAAAAGTACCTTTAGGAGTCATGTAAGGGATAGTACCTAAGTACACATCCTGCACAATTGTTTGAAAATCTTCGTGGTCTTTGTCGTTACACGAAAGACGCAACTTTGCCTTAAGTGGAACGCTATAGGTAAGACCCCTTTCGATACACTCAGCAATGGTATAGCGGGGAGGGTCAACAAAATAATCCAAGAACTCCAATTCAAAAATGTTCCTGGTATCGCTAATAGGGAAGTTTTCGTAGAAAACTTTGAAAAGCCCTTCGTTTTTCCTGTTTTCCGATGAGGTTTCAAGCTGGAAAAACTCGCGGAAGGATTGTAGTTGTACGTCAAGAAAATCGGGGTAATCAATTACTTGCCCGATTGACGCAAAACTTATTCTTTCCTGGTTGTTTATTGTAGTTGCCAAGGGTATAAAATAAATTAAATGAGGAGGGAGAAATGTTGCAGGTATATAAAAGAGTACATAGACCCACGGAAAATCCGGGGTCTATGCATAAATATCGGGGCGGTATGATTACTTAACTTCAACAGTAGCTCCGGCTTCAACCAATTGAGCTTTAATAGCTTCAGCTTCTTCTTTAGAAACTTTTTCTTTTACAGCTTTTGGTGCACCGTCAACCAAGTCTTTGGCTTCTTTCAAGCCCAAACCGGTAAGGTCTTTTACTAACTTAACAACGTTAAGTTTAGCAGCACCAGCTGAACTTAGAATTACGTCAAATTCAGTTTGCTCAGCAGCAGCAGGGGCTGCATCGCCAGCAGGAGCAGCAGCAACTGCAACAGCAGCAGCAGCAGGCTCAATGCCGTATTCTTCTTTAAGAATTTTAGCAAGCTCGTTTACGTCTTTTACTGTTAAGCTAACCAACTGTTCCGCGAATTGTTTCAAATCTGCCATTTTATTATTTTTTTAAAAAGGTTTGTAATGAGTTAAAAATTGTTTTTGTTTTTTTTGAAATAAGTTATGCTTGTGCCCTCTCTTCAAGGGTCTTAACAATACCGGCCAATTTGTTGCCACCTGATTGCAATGCTGAAATAACATTTTGTGCAGGTGATTGCAGCAAACCGATAACTTCGCCGATAAGTTCGTTGCGTGATTTTAGTTTAGTAAGTACATCAAGCTGGCTGTCGCCGATAAATACATCAGAATCAATGTAAGCACCTTTCAACAAAGGCTTATCGTTAGATTTTCTGAATTCTTTAATGGCAAGAGCAGGTATTTTGGCATCATCACTAAACATAATTGCAGAAGTACCTTTAAGGATACTTGGCAATTCGCCGTAGTTATTACCCGAAGCTTCCATAGCTTTGCGGATTAAGGTGTTTTTAGCCACCTGCATTTTTATACCTTGCTTGTGTAAGCTGCGCCTAAGTTTGTTATCATTGCCAGCGCTTAGGTTTGAAGTATCTGTAATATAAATAAATTTATAGTTACGCAACTGCTCAGCCAAGCTGTTAACAATGTCCTCTTTTTCTTGCTTATTCATGTCTCTTTACGTTTACTTTAAGTCCCTGCATTAGATACCGGGAACCGATTTAGTGTCAATATTAACACCGGGGCTCATCGTGCTTGAGATGTAGATACTTTTAATGTAAGTACCTTTAGCAGAAGCAGGCTTTAGTTTTGCCAATGTCTGAATTAATTCAACAGCATTGTCGTAGAGATGCTCGGGCGAGAAGGAAGCTTTTCCCACCGAAGCGTGGATGATACCGGTTTTATCAACTTTAAAGTCGATTTTACCAGCCTTTACGTCCTTCACAGCTTTACCAACCTCCAGCGTAACAGTTCCGGATTTTGGATTGGGCATCAGGTTACGGGGTCCTAGGATTTTACCTAGTTTACCCAACTTTGCCATTACTGTAGGCATGGTGATAATGATATCAATATCAGTCCAGCCGCTTTCAATTTTGGCAATGTAATCGTCAAGCCCAACGTGGTCGGCACCGGCTTCGCGTGCTTCTTGTTCTTTATCAGGAGTGCAAAGTACAAGTACACGGATGGTTTTACCGGTTCCATGAGGCAACACTGCTGTGCCCCTAACCATTTGGTTTGATTTACGAGGGTCAACACCCAAGCGAACGTCAATATCAACTGACGAATCGAACTTCGTCAATGATAAATCTTTTACAATCTTGGCAGCATCTACCAACGTATATGCTTGTTTAGGATCGTATTTTGCTAATTGTAATTTTCTTTTTTTAGTTAAACGTGCCATGGTTTTCTCAACTCGTTTTGTGGTTTAAGATTATGCCCAAGGTGCAGTGCCGGTAACGGTTATTCCCATACTGCGAGCAGTACCGGCAACCATTTTCATTGCCGATTCTACTGTGAAGCAATTCAAATCAGGCATTTTTTCTTCAGCAATTTGCTTCACTTGATCCCAAGAAACCGAACCTGTCTTTTTACGGTTAGGTTGGTCTGAGCCTTTTTGAATTTTGCAAACTTCAAGCAGTTGTGCTGCAACCGGTGGAGTTTTCAAGATAAAGTCGAAAGACTTATCTGTGTACACGGTTATCACCACGGGGCAAACCTTGCCTGCTTTGTCTTGCGTGCGGGCATTAAACTGCTTACAAAACTCCATGATATTAACACCTTTGGCACCCAGTGCAGGGCCAATGGGGGGAGCCGGGTTAGCAGCACCACCTTTAATCTGTAGTTTTATATAGGTGAATATTTCCTTTGCCATTCTGTTTCAGTTATTTATAAATCATCACTCAGTAGTAGTTGCGGGTGGAAGCTACCGCGTCTTGTACGTTGTGTTAATTTTGATTATTGTTCTTTTTCTACTTGTACGTAGTTTAGTTCTAAAGGTGTGCGGCGGCCAAATATCTTAACCATTACCTTAAGTTTCTTTTTCTCCTCATATACCTCTTCTATAGTACCGCTAAATCCGCTGAAAGGACCATCGGTAACTTTCACGGTTTCGCCTACTATAAAAGGTTCAATTGCGGTTTCGCCTTTTTCTGATTGCTCATCAACTGTACCCAATATACGGGCAACTTCGGCTTGGCGCAGAGGTATTGGTTGGTCTTTGGCTCCCAAAAATCCAACAACACCATTTATACCAATAATAATGGGGGCAACTTCGCCCACCAAGTTTGCTTGTATAAGTATGTATCCGGGATAAAAGCTACGCTCTTTTGAGGTTTTTTTGCCATTACGTATTTGGTACACCTTTTCCATAGGGATAAGCACCTGCGGTACAAAATCACTAAGACCTGCACGTGCAAGTTCATTCTCTATGTAGGCTTTTACCTTTTTCTCCTGGCCACTAATAGCCCTCACTACATACCACTTAAAATCCTGCATACGGTACCTCTATTATTTAAAAAACGAGTAAACCATCTTCAGAAGTTCACTCAAGCCCAAGTCTGCTCCCCATACTACAAAAGAAAATATTACTGAAGATACCAATACCAAGATAGTACTGTCTTGTAACTCTTCCCAAGTAGGCCAGCTAACTTTGGTTACTAATTCGTCGTATGACGCAGCTATATATTCTTTTACCCTTTTCATAATTCAGGTTTCGCAGGGGTAACAGGACTCGAACCCATATCAACGGTTTTGGAGACCGCTATTCTACCTTTGAACTATACCCCTAACTTTAAGTTTTTCATAAGATACAAAAATCAATCCCGAGTTAACGGGATTGATTTCGTATCATTTATATTTTAAATCCTCGACGATTAGTCAAGAATTTCAGTTACCTGACCTGCACCGATGGTACGTCCACCTTCGCGGATAGCGAAACGAAGACCTTTTTCCATAGCGATTGGGTTCAAAAGGGCAACTGTGATAGTTACGTTATCACCGGGCATTACCATTTCAGTACCTTCTGGAAGAGATACGTCACCGGTAACGTCAGTTGTACGGAAGTAGAACTGAGGCTTGTATTTGTTGAAGAATGGGGTGTGACGACCACCTTCTTCTTTGGTAAGGATATAAACCTCGCCTTTGAATGCTTTGTGAGGAGTTACTGAACCTGGCTTGCAAATAACCATACCACGACGGATAGATTCTTTGTCGATACCACGTAGCAACAAACCTGCGTTATCACCAGCTTCACCACGGTCAAGGATCTTACGGAACATCTCGATACCAGTTACGGTTGAGGTTAGTTTTTCAGAACCCATACCGATGATTTCTACAGGATCACCAGAGTTGATTACACCCCTTTCAATCCTACCGGTAGCAACAGTACCACGACCAGTGATTGAGAACACGTCCTCGATAGGCATCAAGAAAGGTTGGTCAGTCAAACGTGGAGGAATTGGAATCCAGTTGTCAACAGCATCCATAAGAGCTTTAACAGTGTCAACCCACTTAGGTTCGCCGTTCAAAGCACCAAGTGCTGAACCACGGATAACTGGGATATTGTCACCGTCGAAGTTGTAGAAACTCAACAGTTCGCGGATTTCCATTTCTACTAGGTCAAGTAGTTCGGGATCGTCAACCATGTCAACTTTGTTCATAAATACAACAAGTTGAGGTACACCTACCTGACGAGCCAAAAGGATGTGCTCGCGAGTTTGAGGCATAGGACCGTCGGTTGAAGCAACCACCAATATAGCACCGTCCATTTGCGCAGCACCAGTAACCATGTTCTTAACATAGTCAGCGTGACCTGGGCAATCTACGTGAGCGTAGTGACGGTTAGCGGTTTGATATTCAACGTGGGCGGTGTTAATGGTAATACCGCGTTCTTTTTCTTCAGGAGCTGCGTCGATTGAATCAAATGAGCGGGCTTCTGACAAACCGGCGTCAGCCAATACTTTGGTAATGGCAGCCGTAAGTGTAGTTTTACCGTGATCCACGTGACCAATTGTACCAATGTTCACGTGAGGTTTTGAACGGTCGAAATTCTCTTTAGCCATTTTATTTTTGTTTAAGTATTCGTTTTATGTTTAAAAATATAAACTTCTTTCTGTTTTGTTCTGCACCTATCTTTTTCACTTTCTAGAGCCGTTGATGAGAATTGAACTCACGACCTCTTCCTTACCAAGGAAGTGCTCTACCCCTGAGCTACAACGGCAGTTTGCATTTCACTTGCATGTTTTGCGGGTGCTATAACAATGCCCGGTTTGCTTTTGAGCGGGAGACGAGGCTCGAACCCGCGACCTACAGCTTGGAAGGCTGTCGCTCTACCAACTGAGCTACTCCCGCAAACCTGCATAGCTGTGCTATGCATTTGGTGGGGAGAGAAGGATTCGAACCTTCGTAGGTTTCCCAACGGATTTACAGTCCGTCCCATTTGGCCACTCTGGTATCTCCCCGTTTGCATTTAAAATGCGAGCCACTTGCCGGGATCGAACCAGCGACCTACTGATTACAAATCAGTTGCTCTACCAGCTGAGCTAAAGTGGCTTGTTATAAAAAAGAACAGTCCTTTGATGTCAGTACGTTTCGTACTTTTTCAAAGGACTGCAAAAGTAGATGAAAAAATTATTTGTGCAAAGAAATTTTTAAAAATTTACAGCACGAAGTTTGTCTTTGTACTTTTTCAACTGCATTTTTAGTGACTCAACTGCCAGATCTATAGCGCATTCGAACGTGCGGCAGTGCTCTTCACAAAATAGTGTTTGGTTCTGAACATTTAGTTTAACCTCGAGGGTTTTGTTGTTATTGTCTCCACTTTTTTCAACTTTCAAATACACATTTGCATCAATGATGTTATCATGAAATGTGAGCAGCTTCTCAAGGCGCTTTTGGATGTAAGCAATAAGTTTCCTGTCAGCGTCGAAATGAATAGATTGAATCATGATTTGCATAGCTCGTAAAATTAAGGGTTAAACTTATGATGATTTTGGATGGGACTTTTTATGTACCTCCTTTAGGCGTTCTATAGAGTTGTGTGTGTATACCTGTGTAGCCGCAAGGCTGGCGTGCCCTAGCAATTCTTTGATTGCGTTAAGGTCGGCGCCGTTTTCTAACAGATGGGTAGCGAATGTATGGCGCAACACGTGTGGACTTTTTTTCTTTACTGTGGTAACCAATGACAAATTCCCCTTCACAATTTTATATACCAGCCCGGGATACATTTTGTCTCCCTTGTTGCATAACAAATATAAACATTTTTCGGAATTTTCAGCCTTAGCAGCCAGGTATTTTTCAACAATTTCAAGTAAGGGCTTACTGATAGGGATAATGCGCTCTTTATTGCGTTTTCCTAGCACTTTTAGCGTTTGTCCGTAAAAATCTACATCCGTTTCTTTCAGGTTGATTAGCTCGCTTAAACGCATACCCGTTCCATACAGCATTTCTACAACCAACCTATTGCGTAGTGATAGGAAGTCATCGCCGTCCTCGGGCAATATGTTTTCGGTTAATACCTCCATTTTGCCTTTTTCAACAAATACAGGCAGTTGTTTGGGCTTTTTGGGTGATTGAACCTTGGCCATGGGATTGCCATCGGCCTTACCCGTTTTTTTGAGGTATTTAAAGAAGCTTTTTAGGCTGGATATCTTTCGGTTTACCGAAGTGGCTTTTACGCCCTCTGAAAGTAATTGTGCAAGCCAGCTGCGAATTTGTTGATGGGTGATGGTATCTACTGTAACTGCTCCGTAATGGTTGGTTACGTATTGGGCAAACTGGTCTAAATCGTTTTGGTAGGCAGCGATGGTATGTTGCGAGTATTTCTTCTCAACTACCAAATACTCAATAAAAAACAAAATTTCTGTATCCATCACACTTTACGTGTAAAGATACAGAAATTAAATATCATTAACCAGCAGGTCGAAATTATTCGCCTGTGATTTGTTGCGATTGCTTGTAGGCAGCCTTAATGATTTGCATACGACGAGAAATTGAGGGTTTCTCAAAGGCCTGACGGCGACGAAGTTCTTTCAGTACTCCAGTTTTTTCAAACTTCTTTTTAAACTTCTTAAGGGCTTTATCTAAGCTTTCGTTTTCTTTTACGTTAACTATAATCATGTCAAATAAAATTCCAAATGGGGTTGCAAAAATAATACACTAATCTGTTATGTGCAAGCTATTTCAAAATCTCTCTTGAGATTACTAACTTTTGTATCTCTGATGTGCCTTCGCCAATGGTGCAAAGTTTGCTATCGCGGTAAAATTTCTCTACCGGATAATCTTTGGTATAGCCATAGCCACCAAATATCTGCACGGCTTCGGTAGATACTTTTACAGCTACTTCTGATGCGTAATACTTAGCCATTGCCGAAAGTTTGTTTAATGGCATATTGCGGTTTTTACAATCAGCTGCTTGCATAATAAGCAATTCTGAAGCTTCTATTTGGGTAGCCATATCTGCTAATTTAAACCCGATGGCTTGAAACTCACCGATGGGTTTACCAAACTGTTCGCGTTCTCTTGCATATTTAAGCGATGCTTCGTAAGCTCCTTTGGCAATACCTAATGAAAGTGCTGCGATTGATATGCGACCGCCTTCTAATACTTTCATGGCTTGTTTGAAACCTTGGCCTACTTCGCCTAATATCTGGCTTTTGTGTACACGGCAGTTCTCAAAAATCAACTCGGTAGTTTCGCTGGCGCGCATTCCAAGTTTGTTTTCTTTACGGCCGGCACTAAAGCCCGGTGTTCCTTTTTCAATTACAAATGCAGTAATACCGTTGCTGTCAAGCAATTCACCTGTACGCACCATCACTACTGCTACATCACCGCTTTTACCGTGTGTAATCCAGCTTTTTGCACCGTTTATCACCCAGTAATCACCATCCTGCACGCCTACCGTCATCATGCGGAATGCATCTGAACCTGTGTTGGGCTCGGTAAGACCCCAAGCACCAATCCACTCAGCAGTGGCAAGTTTTGGTAAGTATTTTTGTTTTTGTTCTTCTGAACCAAAGTACATAATGTGGCCGGTGCACAATGAGTTGTGCGCAGCTACCGAAAGACCTATTGAACCGCAAACTTTAGAAATTTCGCTGATTACGGTTGCATACTCAAAGTATCCGAAACCTGAGCCTCCGTATTCTGTGGGAACTAAAACGCCCATCAAACCCAGCTGGCCCAATTGTTTAAAAACCTCGATAGGAAACTCTTGACTTTCGTCCCATTCCATCATTTTTGGCCTTATATGGCGGTCGGCAAAATCGCGCACCATATCGCGCACCATCTTCATATTCTCGGTTTCTGCAAAACCCAATGTTGTGGAAGTATCTATCATTTCTCCTGTTGAACTCATTTTAAACAATTTCCGATTTTGGCAAAAATAAAGCTAATTTTCAATTTTATCCCATCCGGCTATGTACAATGTGTAATTATCGATAAACTAACTGCAACACATTGTGCTATTTAACATCGCCTAAAACGATACATAATGTTTTAGCAGAACTGCATCGCGGGTAGTAATGATGCCCAACACTGTTAAATCGTCAAGGCTTTTTATTTTGCCATAGCGGGCAATGTATTTGGGTATTGCCGAAGACTGCTTATAGCTGATATACGGATGTGCGGACAGCTGCTTTTGGGTAGCTGTGTTAATATTTATTTTTTTGATACGAGAAATATTTACCGTTAGCTGCGCTTTGATTTCATCCATGCGTTGTTGCTTTTCGGCCAGCGAGGCTACGGGAATGGTAAAGGCTTCTCCCAATTGGCTAAGACTATAGTAGCCCCCTAGTTGATTACGGTATTGCAGGATTTTGTGGGCAAAATAAGGGCCGATACCTTTTACCGCCAGTAGCTGCAATGAGTCGGCAGTGTTTATTTCAACCAACCCACGTGAGGCTGGTTTTTCACTTTTAGATGTTTCTGCATCCGGTAATACCAAAAACGGTAAGTACACTTTGTATAAGCTATCGGTGAGGTTATACAGTTTGGCAAAATCGGCTTTGGTGGCAAACGGTCCTACTTTTTGGCGGTAGTTGATGATTTGTGCAGCAAGCTTTTTAGGAATACCGCAGGCCATTAAAGAATCTAAGCTATAGGTATTGGGGTTGAAGGGTTTAAGTAAACTTTGTTGGGTTGTAGCTTGTTCATTAGCCAGTTGTTTAAGTTCAAGGGCGTTCTGCTCAAATTGTTGCTTTGCCTCTTCCCTATCTGTCCCTACCCAAAGGGGTACGGTGAAACTTACTATTATTAGTGCTATTAATACAAAGAGCAGTACAAATATGCCGTTGCGCTCACGCCTGCTGAATTGAAAGTACTGCTTTATGTGTTGTTTCACGTTACGAATTTATGCAACTGGTTGAAACCTGCTACTTTTTAACGTTAAAAGGAGTGGCTAAAAAGTCAAAATAACGTCCACGGATGGAGTTTACTATTTTGCCACGAAGACACTAAGTCGCTATTAACAACTATTTTGCTTCTTAGTGTATTTGAGGCAGGTTACAAAACTTGTAAGCTGTTTAATTCAGCAACATCCCAAATGGTTTAAAATCATTCGGAATGTCTTAACGCAAGACAACGTTTTGTATCAGTCGGTTCAACAGGTTTTAATCTGTTGTTTTTAAAGCGCAAGGGTATTTTTTGCTGCGACGGATTAAAATCCGTCTCTTTTGTGATTACAATGCGAGAGAGGACTTAAGTCATCTCTCGATTGGTAATTGTAATAGTGGGGTTTTTAAACCCAAAATAACAATGGGCTTTATTCCGTCCAACCCCCGACGGGCATAAAGCCCGTCTCTTTTGCAAGGGTTCGTTGCGAATGGTTTAAAACCATTCGCAACGTTAGCTGCTTATACAGTTAAAAAGCCGAAGGCAGACTTAAGTCTGCCTTCGGCTTTTTATTATAAAATTGGGGGGGAATACCTATTAGTACACTGCTACCAGTTTATCGACGTTGTAAACGCCTTGCGCCAGTTTTTCTTTCACTTCGCTAAAGGCTTTCAACGTTTCTTCTACATCAGCAAGGCTGTGTGCAGCAGTAGGTATCAAGCGTAATAAAATAACTCCTTTGGGTACTACAGGATATACTACTATTGAGCAGAAAATATCGTAGTTCTCACGTAAATCGTGGGTAAGTGCAGTGGCTTCGGGTATGGTTCCGTTTAATATTACGGGGGTAACGGGCGATGAGGTTACACCAATATTAAAGCCACGTTCACGTAAGCCGTTTTGCAATGCGTTTACTATCGTCCACAGTTTCTCTTTGTGTTCGGGTTGGCTGCGCAACAGTTCTAGGCGTTTCAAAGCACCGATAACCATTGGCATGGGCAAACTTTTGGCAAATATTTGCGAACGCATATTATAGCGCAGGTGTTTTACAACCATTTTGTTACCGCCTATAAATGCACCGATACCTGCCATGCTCTTAGCAAAGGTTCCGAAATAAATATCGATACCGTTGGTTACGTCTTGCTCCTCTCCTATCCCTGCGCCGGTTTTACCCATTGTGCCGAAACCGTGTGCGTCATCCACAAACAAACGGAAGTTGTATTTTTCTTTCAGTGCTACTATGCCTTTTATGTTGCCTTGCGCACCGCTCATTCCAAACACACCTTCAGTAATCACCAATATACCTCCGTTGTTTTCAGCAGCTACACGGGTAGCGCGTTTCAACTGGGTTTCAAGGCTGTCCATATCGTTGTGGTTGTACACAAAACGTTTGCCCATGTGCAGGCGCACCCCGTCGATAATACAAGCGTGGCTTTCAGCATCGTACACAATTACGTCGTGGCGGTCAACCAAAGTGTCAATGGCACTTACCATACCTTGGTAGCCGTAGTTTAGCAATATGGCATCATCGTACCCTACAAAGCTTGCAAGCTCACGCTCCAATTGCTCGTGGTAGTTGCTGTTACCGCTCATCATGCGGGCACCCATCGGGTAGGCCATACCGAATTGTGCAGCGGCGTCCGCATCGGCTTTGCGCACTTCGGGGTGGTTGGCCAGCCCCAAGTAGTTATTTAAGCTCCAAATAAGTTTGGTTTTGCCCCTAAAAATCATGCGGCTACTGATTTCGCCTTCAAGTTTTGGGAACATATAATACCCTTCGGCCCCTTCGGACCACATGCCCAGCGGACCGGGCTTACCTGCTATCTTCTCAAATAAATCCATAAACTGCTATGCTTTTACGTTGCGGCAAAATAAAAGAAAATTATTACTGTAAACTATGATATTACACATGCACAATTGTGGATAACCCTGTTATTTTGGTGCTTTTGAGTACATATACAACCCGATAATCAAGAACAAGAGGTTGGGTATCCATACTGCAATTAAGGGATCTAAACCGCCTGAGGTGGCAAAGGTGTTACCAAAATGGCTAAACAGCATAAAGCTGCCCCCTATTAATACTCCCAAGCCAAGATGGATGCCCACCCCGCCCCGCACCTTGCGCGATGATATTACAAAGGCGATGAGGGTGAGTATGACGCCGGCAAAAGGGAATGCTATGCGGCGGTATTTTTCAATCAAATAAAAATCTATGTTTTCTGCTCCGCGTATTTTTTCGGCTTCGATAAATTCATTGATTTCGCGGTTGTTTAGTACGCCCACTTCATCGTTTCGCCTGAAAACGTCCTGCGGATTAAAATTCATCGAAATATCCATCTGGTCGCCCTTTTTTATACCCTCATCTCCTGATGGTAAAAACTCACGGATAAAATAATTCTGCAAGGCCCACGATTGACTTTCGGAATTCCAGTACAGTTTTTCAGCGTAAATTTTTTGTTTTAAATCAAGCCCCTCAAAACGGTCTAATGTCATGTGGTAACCGAAGCTGTCTTTATTATTATAGGTTTGAAGGTAAAGAAACTGCCCTTTTTCAAGCTGGCGGTGAATGTTGTTTTTCCAGTTGTTATCCAGCTTGCGACCTTTAAGAACTCGGTTCTGAAAATCAACGCGCCGTTGTTCGGTTTCGGGTATCACCCAAGAGTTTAATAAGTAGGTGATAACGGCTAGCACTGCTGCACCAATGAGAAACGGACGTAAAAGCCGTTTGAAACTGACCCCGCTGGCAAGTATGGAAACGATTTCTGAATCGGAAGCCATTTTGGAGGTAATAAGCAATACGGCCAAAAAGGTGAACAGCGGGCTAAACAGGTTATAAAAATACGGTACAAAATAAATGTAATACCCAAACACCAGCCCCCCAAAGGATACTTTGGAGCTGATAAAGTCGTCCATCTTTTCAGAAGTATCAACAACGATAGATACCATTATGGCCAACCCTAATGAAAAGAAAAAGGTGGTAAAGTATTTTTTTAATATGTACCTGTCGATTATCGTTAACACTATCGTGGTTATCAGTTATTGGTTATCCGTTATTCAAATTATTACAGCCTTCTTTGCAATTTTGGAACCATTTGTTGTTTCCACTCAAAAAAAGTGCCTTCGTTTATTTTTTGACGGGCTTGTTCCATCAACCATAGATAAAAAGTAAGGTTGTGGCGACTGGCTATCATAGCTCCCAACATTTCGCCCGCGTGTATCAAATGGCGCAGGTAGGCTTTGCTAAAATGCGGGGTAATGGTTTCGTCAACGGGGCTAAAATCTTCTTTCCACTTCTCGTTGCGCATGTTCATTGTGCCTTCGGCAGTAAATAGCATTCCGTTGCGGGCATTGCGGGTAGGCATCACACAATCAAACATATCTATGCCCAATGCAATACATTCAAGCAAGTTTGCGGGAGTGCCTACACCCATCAGGTAACGGGGTTTGCTGCGGGGCAAAATACCGCATACCAGCTCCGTCATTTCATACATCATCTCGGCAGGCTCGCCTACTGAAAGACCGCCAATAGCATTGCCATCGCAATCCATGCTTGCAATGTATTCTGCCGATTGTTTGCGCAAATCAGCATACACACTGCCCTGCACAATGGGAAAAAGCGTTTGCTCGTACCCGTACAAAGGGTCGGTGGCTCTAAAATGGTCTACACACCTTTTTAACCAACGGTGGGTAAGCTCCATTGAGTTTTTGGCATATTTAGGCTCGCAAGGGTATGGAGTACACTCATCAAAAGCCATAATTATATCAGCCCCTATCAGGCGTTGTATGTCCATTACCCCTTCAGGAGTAAACAGGTGCATACTACCGTCGATGTGCGATTTGAACTTAGCACCTTCTTCTGTTAGCTTACGGTTATCGGCCAATGAAAATACCTGATACCCGCCGCTATCGGTAAGTATTGGTCTGTCCCAATTAATAAACTTATGCAAGCCGCCGGCCTGTTTTAAAACATCGGTGCCGGGGCGCAAGTATAAATGGTAGGTATTGCCCAATATTATTTGGGCGTTGATGTGTTCTTTTAAATCGTGTTGGGTAACTGCTTTTACGGTGCCTGCCGTACCCACAGGCATAAAAATGGGGGTTTGTATCACCCCGTGCGCTGTTTCTACTTCGCCCGTGCGGGCTTTGCTGTTTTTATCTTCTGCCTGTACTGTAAATTTCATGCGAGGGGCAAAAGTAAGTTTTATTCAAAGTGAAACGAAAAGTTTACAATACGACTCCACAAACCGTTCATGCTTTCGGTATATACGTAGCCGTCTTTTACCAGTGCATTGCTGATGCCGTTGGTAAGTTTTAGCTCGGGTGAAAGTTTAAAGAAAGGGAAGTAAATATCGAATCCTGCGCCTAACTCGTAGCTGAATGTATGCGGCTGAACTGCCACCACGGGGTCGGCAAGACTGCGTTGGGCATCAATGTTTGAAGCCAAATCGTAGCTGTATTTAAACCCGCCTGTTACATAAAACCCGTAATTGCCAAAACGGCGGGTACGGTATTTTACTAATAAAGGTATCTCTAAATACACCGATTCGATTTTTACCTCGCGATTGCTTCTTGAGTTGGTGAATTTATATACAAGGTTACGCTGCGCAAAGGCTATTGAGGGTAGTGCACGCAGGTTAAAGTTTTCGGCAAAGCTAAAATCGGCAATGCCGCCCAATACAAATCCTGGGAAACGCCTAACCGAAATACTATGCAGGGTATCAATATTAAGGAACTCATTATCCAAACGGATTTTGAAGTCGTTATTATTGGCACCCAACGTAAAGCCGAAATGCAATTTCTTTTTCGACCAATAGTTGGGCATATTTAGCTGTTGGGCACTAAGTTGCGCGCTGCCAACCAGCAGGATAAGCCAAACTGTTACTTTTATCGTATGCCTGAGTAAACCGTACAAATGCCGAAGGTTAATGTTTTCTGTTCAACTGTATTAAAACCGGTGCTTTTCATAATCCCGCAAAACGCATCCCCTTCAGGAAATGCCATTACTGATTGCGGAAGGTATGTATATGCACTCTGGTCTTTTGAAATCATCTTTCCCCACAGGGGCAAGATATTGCTAAAGTAAAAATTATACAGTTGCTTAATGGGTGTTTTTTTAGGTTTAGAAAATTCAAGCACCACCAATTTGCCTCCGGGTTTCAACACCCTGAAAATTTCGGATAGTCCTTTTTGAAGGTTTTCAAAGTTCCTTACACCAAAAGCAACGATTACAGCATCAAAACTATTGTCTGCAAACTCAAGATTTTCGCTATCGCCCTTCACAAAACTGATTTTATCCTGCAAATTACGCTTTTGGGCTTTTTCGCGGGCAAAGCTCAGCATACCCTCTGATAAGTCAAGACCTACCAGTGTTTGCGGGTTCAATCGTTTGTTCACCTCAAAAGCAATGTCACCGGTTCCGGTGGCTATATCCAATACGCTTTGGGGTTTAATGGGTTTTAGCAGGTTGATGGCTTTGCGCCTCCAGCCTTTATCAATACCCATCGAAAGAAAATGATTCAAAAAATCGTAGCGGTGGGCAATGCTGTCAAACATCTTTTCTACCTGCTGCTTCTTGCCCAGTTCTGAGTCTTTATAAGGGGTTACGGTTTCCAATGGTGTACTTGGGTTGTTTGTAATGTGCTTGCTATATAATTATATGTATGCTAAACATTACAATTTGTTTTAGGTTTGCAAAGGTAGCAAAATAGAGGCCAAAAGTAATGAATATCACAAGTGCTAAGTTTATAAGCAGTTTTGCAGAGATAAGTAAACTCCCCAATACGCAATTACCCGAAATGGCTTTTATCGGCCGCTCAAACGTGGGTAAATCCTCACTAATTAATATGCTGACGGGACAGGCCAAACTGGCAAAAACATCTGCTACCCCCGGAAAAACCCAAACCATCAATCACTTTTTGATTGACGATTATTGGTATTTGGTGGATTTGCCCGGCTACGGTTATGCCAAGGTATCAAAAACATTGCGCGAAAAATGGGAAGGTATGATTAGCTCGTATATGCTAAAACGTGAGCCCTTGTGCAATGTATTTGTGCTGATTGATTGCCGCCTGCCGCCCCAAAAAATTGATATTGAGTTTGTAAACTGGCTGGGTGAAAACGGGTTGCCTTTGAGCATTGTTTTTACAAAAGCTGATAAACTAAAGCCAAGCGAGTTGCAACGCAACACTACTGCTTTTTTGGATGAACTGCTAACGGTTTGGGAAACCCTGCCTCCTTATTTTATTACTTCGGCTGAGAAGAAAACAGGTAAGGATGAGGTGCTTACTTACATACAAAAGATACTGGCTAGTCAGGAGTAGGGCTGTTTGAAACCTTATTTTGGTCGATGGGTATAAAACCCATCGTTATTATCCCTCCTATTACGACGGGTATAAAACCCGTCGCTGTTTTGCAATGATTCGTTCCGAATGGTTTAAGACCATTCGGAACGTTACACATAAAAGACCTGAATTTTATATTCAGGGTATTAATGGCGGGAATGAAACCTTTTCTGACCGATGGGTGTAAAACCCATCGTTGTTATCCTACCTATTACGACGGGTATGAAACCCGTCGCTATTGAGAACCCGTTTTGCAAAGGGTATGAAACCATTCTTGCCGACGGGTGTAAAACCCGTCGCTGTTGTATCCTCACATCACAGCAGGTATAAAACCTGCTGCTATTGCGTTGATGATGTTTGCCACACCGTTTTTATTCTAAATTATATAACTTGCTTCTTAAAGCCAATTATACAATTGATGAAAAAAACTCTACTCGTTACCTCACTTCTATTTCTTGTTTCAACGGCTGTAACGGCACAATTCAATAAAAACCGTTCGGTGTTGGTTACGGCAACGGTAAGCGAAAGTCCGGCTGCTATTACCCTTAAATTTCCAAAGTTTACTGATGCTACCCGCATACGGGTGTTTAGAAAAGCGAAGGAAGATAAGGACTGGGGCAATGTGTATGCTAACCTTGGCACGGGCGACAGTACTTATACCGATAATGCGGTTACCGTGGGTCAAGCCTACGAGTATTTGGTATTTAAAGAAGGCGGAAGCACGGGCGCACTGGGCAGTGTGTATGCCGGTATAAACCATGCTGTCGAAGAACAGCACGGCACGCTTGCGCTTGTGATTGATAATAATTATTTGCAACCGCTGGCCACCGAAATTGCCATGCTTGAAAAAGATTTGATTGGTGACGGCTGGCAAGTGCAACGCATTATCACTGAACGTACCGATGCAGTTACGGCGGTTAGGGATAAAATAAAGACTGTACCTAATGTGAAAGCCGTGTTTCTGTTGGGAAGAGTACCTGTCCCCTATTCAGGGAGTATATACCCTGACGGACACCCCGACCATTCGGGGGCTTGGCCTTGCGACGGGTATTACGGTGATGTAGATGGTTTGTGGACGGATAATATTGTAAGTACTTCGTCGGCATCAAGGGCTGAGAATAAAAACCAACCCGGTGATGGTAAGTTTGATGCCAGCCAGTTTGATAGCGATGTGGATTTAATGGTAGGCCGCGTTGACCTTTCTCGCTTGCCTGCTTTTGCGGGACAAAGTGATACGGCGTTGCTGCGTTACTACCTGCAAAAAAACCACAGCTACCGCATTGGACAGCTTACTGCCCCTGCAAGGGCGTTGATTGACGATAATTTTCAATCGTTTACAATTGCTTCGTCAAACTGGCGAAACTTTGCGCCCATGGTGGGCTCTGCAAACATTGTAGACAATGTGAACAACGGCGTTGACTACAATGCTGATTTGAAAAAAGACTGGTATTTATGGAGCGGGGCTTGCGGCGGCGGTTGGTACTCGTCTTGCGGCGGAGTAATCAACACCGCACAGTTTGCTGCGGATAGCATTAAAACCATTTTCACCTCGCTGGCAGGCAGTTATTTTGGCGATTGGGACATCCAAGATGCTTTGTTGCGTGCTGCATTGGCTTCAAAACCTTCGATACTGGCAAGTTTTTGGGGCGGTATTCCCAACTGGGCATTGCACCACATGGCATTGGGCGAATGTATCGGATACGGTGCGCGACTTACCCAAAACGAAAACGGCACATTGTATGAAGGAAACTTTAACGGCTCGCAACGCTTGATACACATTGCGCTGATGGGCGACCCTACCCTGCGTATGCACGTAGCGTTAGCCCCTACTACTATTGACGCTGTTGAAACGGGTACAAAAAAGGTAACGGTAAGCTGGACGGCCTCTACCGATGCTAATGTGGTGGGCTACCACGTGTACCGCGCCCCGCATTTGTACGGCAAGTATGTGAAGGTCAATCTTACGTTGGTAAACGGTACTAGCTTTGTTGACAATGACCCTTTGCAAGGCCACAACGTATATATGGTGCGTGCGGTGAAAAAGGAGACTACTCCATCGGGTACGTATTATAATTTGAGCCAAGGGATGTTTGACAGTACGGATATTACCTTCCCCGCGGGGATAGACCAATTGGCTGAAACGAACTTGCAACTGGCTGTGTACCCCAACCCTGCTACAACTGAACTTACCATTGCTCCCGCCGGCTTTAACGGCCCTGCTCTTAAGGGCAGCCTTATGAACCTTGTGGGACAAGTGGTACGTACCTTTGCCATTGAAAATGGTACTAATACGTTACCTATCGCTGATTTGCCCGCAGGTATTTACTTTATTCAAGTGCAAGGCAACGGGTACAAGGGTGTTACTAAGTTTGTGAGGGAGTAAGAACATAATATAGCTTTAACCCAATTTTATCTCCCACGCACAAGCCCCTGCTTTACAATTTACGGGAGAGGCTTGTGGGAGTTGGGGAGTTTCCAATGCGTTTTTAATACATGATTTTAATAAGAACAAAAGAAAAAAAATTTAAAGTTAAAGCCCTGATTATTTTTTGTTTAATAATGGGATATCTGTTGGTAAACAATCTTAATAACCGAAGACTAAAAAAACATTTTGATTTTTTTGATTCAACAGAATTAAGTGGACTAATCTCCTATATTGAGTATCGAGAAAAAATGCAAGTAATATCTTTAAAAAATAGTGTTACGAAGTATTATTTTCATCCATATGTTGTCTCTACAAATGGGAAAAGTGTTTTTTTTGATGATTTGGCACAGCCAAATGATAGTGTTTACAAACCCGCGTTTTCTGACACTTTATTTGTTATCAAAGCAAAAAACGAGATTTATAAATTCACATTCTATCATCCAAATTAATTCAAAGGAAATGAAATCGAATGTAAACATACAATGTGTTTTGTTTAAGAGATGTGTTCAAGGTTATCCTCAGCGTATAAACCGTTACTTTAGCTGAGAAGAATACGTTACAAACTTATTTTATCTTTGGCTTACAAGTAGCTGTTGCACAGCTTGCTGGAGAGACTTATGGGAGCAGGGGCTATTTTACCAGTTGGTACGAAAATCAAATAAATAGTTATGAAATTGAACCTCTTCGAAACTATAATAGAAAATTTTGAGAATAAGGAGTATGATGCAATAATTAATTCAGTTTCAAAAATGGAGGTCTCTCAGCGAGTCAATTTATTGCAGAGGGTTGATATGCTGAATATTTTGGGTTTTAGCTATTATAAAAAATGTAAGTATCAAAAAGCATTGGAGTATTGTACAAATAGCAGACGACTAATGCTATTAGCGGAACAGTTTGATTATAAAGAAATGTCATTCTGTTTAGCTATTATGTCAAAATGTTATTTTGAAACTAAAAGAAGGTTTAAAAGCTATTATTGTATGTTACTTTTAAAAAAATACTCAAAAGACCAGTTCGAGCAGGAAAATTCTTTTTATTTGGAAATCACTCAATCTATCTTTAATTATTCTTGTTTCTTTTTTGGTGTTTTTTCATCAATTTTTATTCTTGGAGCTTTGTTGTTTGATTTACCTTACAAAGGAACTTTTTTCTACCGACTGTATATTTTATTAATATTTGTGTTATCGCTTATATACTATTTCAAATACGAAAAGCTGTTTGTTTTTTTTGAAAAACAATTTAAATCTTTTGCAACATCGTTATTAAATCTTTTGGGATTATATCGGTAGTTCAGATGGTGTCCCAAATTATCCCCTTCGTATGAAACTGCAACTTTATAAGTGAAGAATACGTTACAAACTTATTTTATCTTTGGCTTACAAGTCGCTGTTGCACAGTTTGCGGTGGGGACTTGAGAGAACGGGGTGAGCCGTGTTTTTGCGACCTCCCCCAACCCCTCCTTTTCCTTTGCTCAGCCTCCACAAGGAGGGGAGCCGCGCACATGGCCGTTGATAGTTGCTACCTTCCTAACAAAGGATGTATTTTTGTTCTCACAAGTCGCTGTTGCACAGTTTGCGGTAGAGGCTTGGGAGAATGGGGTGATCCTTGTTTTTGCGACCTCCCCCAACCCCTCCTTTTCCTTTGCGCAACCTCTACAAGGAGGAGAGCCGCGCACATGGCCGTTTGTAGTTGCTACCTTCCTAACAAAGGATGTATTTTTGTTCTTACAAGTTCCTGCCGTGCATTGCCTACGACAGACTTACGAGAACGGGTGGAACAATATTGACGGCGTTCAAGGAGGATTAGCAGGCCGAATTTAATTGTCATGGGGATGATGGCAAATATTTACGTACAACTACATTAATTGATCTGTCTGATTCTTATATAAATGGATTTGGTGGTTAGATGTATATTCATTTGATGTTGATCATCCAGAATTAATTAAAAAACAACTGACAATGGTTATTTAACTAAATTAGTAATCTCTCAAAAAAATGATAAAATCTGATATTATTAAAGACATAAAGAAGAAAACATTCTTTTTTTATGCTGTAGTATATAGTCTTTTCTTTATTAGTTTTAGTTTCTTTGACTACAATCTTGGTTATGGTTTAGGAGATGCAATTTATTTTATTGGATTTACCCTTTGGATGGTAATTACTAGTTTTTTAAGTTTTGTTGTTGTTAAGAGTAGAAACTGGTCTTATATAATCAGTATTTTGAATTTTTTAATTGCAATTAATATTATTCTAATGATGTTTGTTTTTAGAGGTGCAGAGTCCAATAATTTTTACAATAAGCCGCTCTCGCAAGTCAGTAGCTTGGCTTGTAGTGGCAGGGACTTGTGAGGGCAAATAGCCTAAGTATGTAACATAGAGAAAGGAATTTGAAGTATGAGCCGTGCCTACAAATTTCACAACAAACATGGGCTGTATTTGTAACCGTTACTACAGTGGGCTGGATAACTGGTAGTATTTCAATTATCACCTGCGTATAAAACTGCAACTTTATAAGTGAATAATACGTTACAAGCTTATTTTAACTTTGGCTTACAAGCCCCTATTGCATAGCCGAAGGCAGAGACTTGGGAGAGCGGGGTAAGCTGTGTTTAATGCTACCTCCCCCAACCCCTCCTTGTCCTTTGCTCAGCCTCCACAAGGAGGGGAGCCGCGCACATGGCCGTTGATAGTTGCTACCTTCCTAACAAAGGATGTATTTTTGCTTTTACAAGTCGCTGTTGCACAGTTTGCTGGAGAGACTTATGGGAGCGGGGTGCATCAAATATGAGTGTTGCGGTGTTTTTCTAACCCGACAGGTTAAAACCTATCGCTTTTGTAATTACCTTTTTGTGAAGGACTTAAGTCCTTCATAAAAAGGTAATTGTAACAGTAGAGTTTTCAACCCCTTACTTTTGAGCAAGCCCAGTCTTCATTTATACCCGTTTCCAATTACAAACTATCCAGCCTAGTTCTTTGACCTCCTGAAACTGCCTTTGCTTTGTAGAACTTCGCAAGCCCCTGCGCGGTGCGTAACAAAAATAACACGATAACCGCGTAACTAAATAACACCGTAACTGGGCCATACAACTGTCCCACTTTGTCCCACGTAAATGGGACAACTTTACAACACATAAACAATTTAAAATCAATTTGATAGAATTTAAAAACGAGTGTCCCAAGTGTCCCACCCAAAAGTTACCGTCAACGCTTTAGCCTTTTGTTTTTCCTATCGGTAAAGTTTTGTAGTGTTTCATACAGCAAGCCTTTATTTTCGCTGAAATTTTTGAGTGTATGAAAAACTACGTGATTCTTATGATTGCAGGGTTTGCAATGACTGCCTGCGGAAATGAAAAGAAACCCGCACAAAGTACTGAACAAGCCACACAGCAAACAGTCACCATTGAGCCGCCTGCTGATATACAAGCCAAGCTTGACGAACATACTTGCCTTACCTGCCATAAGCCAAGTGAAAAATTAGTAGGGCCTGCTTTTAATGAGGTTGCTAAAAAAGGATACACTGATGAGCAAATGGTGAGTTTGATGTATAACCCCAAGCCTGAAAACTGGCCGGGCTACCCCCCGATGCTGCCCCAACGTTTACCGCAAGAAGATGCACTGGCTATTGCCAAATGGATAAACAGTTTAAAATAAAAAAGGGGCTTGCGCCCCTTTTTTATTTACTATGTAATACGGTGAATTAAAAGCGAGCCGCTACGGCATCCCAGTTAATTACATTCCAAAATGCTGCTACGTAATCAGGGCGGCGGTTTTGGTAGTTAAGGTAATACGCGTGTTCCCATACGTCGATACCCAACAACGGAGTGCCTTTTACGTCGGCAATGTCCATCAAAGGATTATCTTGGTTAGGGGTGCTGGTTACTTCAAGCTTACCTTCGGCATTTTTAATCAACCAAGCCCATCCGCTACCAAAACGGGTAGCAGCAGCAGCGGCAAATTTTTCTTTAAATGCATCAAAAGAACCAAAAGTGCTGGTGATAGCATCGCCTAAAGCACCTGTAGGAACGCCGCCTTTGCCGGGGGCCATGATATTCCAAAACAGGCTGTGGTTGTAATGACCACCACCGTTGTTGCGAACGGCAGGAGCATATTTGCTGATGTTGCGGCAAATATCTTCAATGCTCAAACCTTCTGCATCAGTTCCGGCGATAGCATTATTAAGGTTGGTAACGTATGCTTGGTGGTGTTTGCTATGGTGTATTTCCATTGTGCGTGCATCAATGTGCGGTTCAAGCGCATTGTATGCATAGTCTAGTGCGGGTAATTCAAAAGCCATTGTTATTTATGTTTAAATAATGAATAGTAAATCAATCTTCAATATTAACAAACCAAAGTTAAATTTGGTTTACTGCCATTGGCAATTGTTTATAAATAGACACTGAACTGGGCACACGGTGTCGCAGGACATGAAATCCTGTGCTATTGAAAATCAAGGTTTAAAATCTTCATTAAAGCAGCGACGGCAACGGGGTTCGTAGCTTTCTTTTTCACCCAGCAAAACTTGGTCGGTTTGGTGGGTGGTACGGAATGAGTGGGTGGCCAAATCACCGCACTTCATACATATAGCGTGTACTTTGGTTACAAACTCAGCTTTTGCCATCAAATTTGGCATGGGTCCAAAAGGCTGACCTCTATAATCCATGTCCAATCCTGCCACTATTACCCTAATGCCGCGTGCAGCCATCTCGGCACAAACGTTGGGTAACTCGTTATCAAAAAACTGGGCCTCGTCAATACCAATCACCTCGGCATCACCCGCCATCAATAAGATATTAAGGGAAGAATCAACGGGAGTAGAACGAATCTCACTAGCATCGTGTGAGACGATGTTTTGCTCGTGGTAGCGCACATCCGTCATCGGTTTAAAAATCTCTACCCGCTGGTGGGCAAACCTCGCCCTTTTGAGACGACGTATCAGCTCCTCGGTTTTACCGCTGAACATACAACCGCACACTACCTCTATCCATCCTTTTTGTCTGCCCCTGTTTCCGGTGGGTTCTATAAACATACTATACTGAGCCTTTTAACGGTTTTATAATTATACACATTGCCACGTGCAATACTTACCCATGCTTTATAACATTTGCCTCACAAAGCGGGGCTATATTTGAAGCGCAAAATAATTTAAAATGAGCAATAGGACTGAACTGCACGACAAAATTCAACAATTAACGGCCAAGATTACCGACCTTAATAACGGTTTTGCACAAAAATCGTCCCTTAATCCATTAGATATTGACCTTTTGCGCAAGTACACGATTGAGTTGTACGACGCTGTTTTAGAATTAAACAGTGCTGATACTAATACAAAGGTTGCTGAATTTAGCGCGCCTGTTGTTACTGTTCCCGTTCCTCCTCCTGCTCCGGTAAAAGAGCCGGTAACTACTCCATTTGTAGAACCTGCTCCTCCAAAAATTGATGCGCCCATGCCTAAGGTTGAACAACCTGTTCCGCCACCGCCAGTTTTTGAAGTTCCTGTGAAGCCCATAGTTGTTGAAGCTCCCGTGGTTGAGACACCAAAAGTACAAGAGCCTGTTGCGCCCGTTGCTCCCCCTGTGGTTGTTGAAACTCCTATTGCACCTGTTGTTCCTGTGCCTCCAGTAACTCCCCCACCCGCTCCTGTTGCACAGCCTGTGAATAAGCTGGTGAATGAGCCTTCGCTGAACGACCGTTTGCAAACTGCCCCTGAGGGTAATGACTTGGTATCTAAGTTGCAGCAAACCCCGATACACGATTTAAAGAAGGCAATTAGCATTAATAAGAAGTTTGAGTTTATTAACCAACTTTTTAAAGGCGACCACGAAGCTTATGCGAAGTCAATACACTATATAAATGGGCTAACGAACGGAAATGAAGCAGATACTTTCTTTAGAAACCTGAAACGTGAGTTTAGCTGGGACGAGGAAAACAAACTGTTTCTTGAACTGGCCGATATGGTTCGCCGCCGTTTTATGTAATTCACTCCGCGTAGTTATAACAAAATCGCCTTCTCTAAATAATTAGGGAAGGCGATGTTGTTTTATGACGCTTTTATTTCGAGTTAGGAATAAGGGAAAGTCAGCCCTAATTATTATTGCTGTGTGCGGCTGTCAGTCATTCCCATTTTAAATGGGAATCTGTGCGGTTGACTTAATCAACAGTGCCACCCACCCACGGATTCCCTCTTTCGAGGGAATGACGGCCTCATACACCTTGTTAACGTTTGGTTTTTCTTTTAACTCAACCTATTCAACCACTATGGTGCGTTTGGCGTTGTTGCCAAAGTGAAGCGGGAAGTACATCTCTTCTGCACGGGCAGGTAATAAAGTTACTTGTCCTTTAAACTTAGGAAGTAATTCTACTTTAAAGCTATACAAACCGCGGGGCAACTTGCCAAAGAAAATAGCCACCTTGTCGTCAAAATGTTCACGGTGTTGTTCGTATGCATAACCGGGTGTTTTGCTTTGGTATGAAAACCCTGCGGGGATAGGTATTTCCAGCATCACATACTCACGCTCTTTATCAATTGTCATGCTGATGTGCATGGTAACAGGTTTACCCACCTGCAAAGTATCTGTCATGCGTTTGTTTTGTTCAAACGAAGTCCGTATATCAAATATTTGAGTACGAGCATCCGGATTGGCCTCAAATTGTTGCCACGAGTACACGTAAAACAACTCACTGCCCTTTTTAGCCAGCTTTACAGTATCAGCCGGAGCTATTTTCATGGCAAGGGGTAAAGGGGTTGCTTTTCCGTTGATGCTGAAATCGGGTATCAACTCCTCGCGTTTGTTATCCTCTGTAACAATATCCTGCATAAACGTTTGCAACACGGTGGCCGACTCGATGGTGTTTCTTGAAGTATGAGGCTGCGATAAGAAGTAATTACGCACTTTTTTCAGTAATTCATCATGGCCGCCTTCTTTTCTCAAAATTTCATACACAACGGCAGAAGTTTGCAACTCGTTTACTGAAATACTAAATACTTTCTCGCCCCACACAGCCTGTTTTTCATTAGGTAAGCGCACTGCTTCCAGCAAAGGTTTGGTATTAATTTTTATACCCGAAGCTTGTTTCGCTTTCATCAGTGCATAACGTTCTTGCAGGTTAAGGTTAAGAGTATCCAGTTTTGCAATTTTATCAGCTACCGAGCCAAACCCGCCATTAATAAACAGTTCTAACGAATTGATTTTATGCGGGATGGCCAAAAATTGATACACACCCCATAAATGTTGTGCTCCTGTAAGCGCACTTTGTGTTTTATACCCTGCTTTAACGGCGCGTTGCAGTGCATCAGTGGCATAAATTGTCATCCAGTAATCGGTAAGGGTGCGACTCCACCATCCCCATGATCCGTCGGTGTTTTGGAATTTTTCAAGGCGTTTTACGCACTGGCTGATTTCTTTTTCATCCGTAAACGGTTTGTTCAGTGCTTTTGCAAACTGCTTTTCAAGCAACAAGGCTTTTAGCTTTGATGCCGTTTGCTCCACACAACCGTATTGATAGTTGCGCAGTTTATTCAACTCTGCCTCCAGCAATACCACTTTTCGGTTACTCACCATCAACTCGCGGTTGATAAAACCCTCTTCGGGGTAAAGGGTACGCTCTAAATTGCCGTCAAGGGTTTGACTTTCGCCGTTGTTTACCAATAAGCCGTTTTCTAACACGGGTACATTGCGTATTTCGCCGTCAAGGTAACCGTTGTCCATCTTAATGCTGTATTGTACTACGGTTTCTCCGGCCTTAATGGGTTCTAAAAACTGCTGTACCAGTTGGTAATAGCGCAACCCCATCGGGTTGTTATACAAATCTTTATCGTTTACACGCAACAAGGCATTCACCACTACCGAGTCTGATGTATAGTTTACTGTTTTTCCTGTAATCTCTAAGCGGTCGCCTGCAACCATTACACGGGGTACTGAAAGGTTGGCCGTTAACGGCTTGTAGGCTTTTATGGTAGCTGTTCCCAAACCCGTACGGCGTTTACCGTCCATGGCTGGCACAAATGATTTCCATTGGGTTTGGTTATCGGGTAGTTTTACGGTGAAGCCCGCTTTGCCCTTGCGGTTAGTAAGCAGATTGGGTATCCAATACCCGTAATCGCGGAAGGTTTTGCGTACCAAAAGGGCATTGCTATCCCCCAGCATTCCTTGCAGGCGTTGTGCTTCTTTTTGCCTGTCAACCCAGTTTACTTCAGTACTATCGGCTAAGGCATTACCCCTAAAAGGATTGTATTCCTCTTCGTAGCCTTGTTCTTCACCATCACTAAAATCAGGACTGTTTAATGTTTTTCTTCTCTTGCTTTTTGAAGTAGTGGTTACAACATCCATCGTCGTTACACTTTCATTCATCATCGGAGATGTAGCTGAATAATATCTTTCGCTATTGTAACTCATTTCATCGCCTTTAACAACGGGCATTCTTGCTCTTTCTGTCACAATCACCTCACCCACTTCACTAACATTCTCTCTTAACTCAATGTTTAAAAAAGTAGTTGCACCGGTACCAACATTCACATTCATAACCTTTTGGGTTTGATACCCTACGTACCTCACTACAAGGGTGTATGTTCCTGCCGATAATCCTTTTATGCGGTAATCACCGTCTATACCGGTAGCTGTAGCTATGCTATTACTTTCTATCATTACTGTTGCCCCTACCAAAGGTTCACCCGTTGCAGCGTCGGAAATAATACCCTTTACTTCCCCGCAATTGTTGCCAAAACAGTTTCCTGTTGATGTGTTTTCATACTTAGGTTGTGTACCGTTATTGGTTAGCTTTTCGCTGGTTTGTGAACGGGGAAGATTGTTAAAGTTTCTTGCCAATACTTCGGGGCTGTAATTGCCAATGTGTAGGTGGGCTATGGTATTTTTCTTTGCAGTTACCGTAAGTTTCTCTACATGAAACATATCCCACTGAGGGGTAAATATTTTCATATAATACGTTCCCGGTTTCAGCGGTATTTGATAAAACCCGAACTGATTGGTAAGCCCTCCGTTTATAAAACCGCCTTTACCGTCTTCAATCACTATCAGGGCATTGCTTATGTATCGGCTGTTGAGACTCAATTCACCTACTACTTTTTCTGCCCCCTTAGCGGGTTCATTATCAGTAGTTACCTTTAACTTCACAGGGGTGTTGTAATATTCGGGTACAGGCCCTCTGTTTATAAGTTTTATTTTGGTAAGGTAACTCCACATCAAAAGGGTATCGTATTTCATAAAGCCTTCGTCGGTGGGGTTGTAATACACAATAAAACTATCCAGCACCTGCACATTGCGCAGCAGTTTAAAACTGTTGGTATCAGTTAGCATTACTATATCGTAATTGCCGGGGACTAAGTGCGGGTTTATAACACCTGTTTGCCATGCTACTACGGTCGACATTTCGAGACTGTCGTTATTAATAAACCACCAGTTCATGATACGGTTATCTTTACTATTGGATACGCGATAAAAACAACCTTTGCCCACCCAATACGGGTGGTAATAGGTACGCATACCGGGGTGCTGCAAGGGATTGGTTGAAGCGTAAGTTGGAATAATATTTACTTTAGGCTCTTCGGGCGGTGGCGGCGGTAGTTCGGTAGCGGTATCTGCAAAGCTGTAGAAAGAGGGCAGTGGTTGCGGTTTAAAGTCGTCGTAATTCACATCTGACGACATTACCGCTACTGTTGAATAAGTATAAACATACTCTGGATTAAAGAAGAACGTTATTACCCGTTGGTCAATAATCAAATCTATCCACCCCTTTTCAAACGGCCCTACTTTGTAAAAGTAGTACGGATTGTTTTTAAGGTTATCGTTGTGCCCGTATGTGTATGATTTTTGTAACCTGCCGATGTTGTAAATTTTATCCCCCTGTCTTAGGTATCCCCTTGAAAGATTATCTCCATACATGGAGTTTTTATCTCCGGTGATGTACAATACATGAGGCTGGTACAACCCGTACTCTTCTTTTCTCACCTCCTTCAACATCTCAGTACGTTTAATGGTACGGTTGTTATAAATACTATCCGTATTAAGCCCTACAAGGGTGCGCATTCCTGCCGTGCATTCAATACTATCTGTTTCATACAATCCCTCATACGTGCGCAAGGTTATTTTGTGCTTGCCGGGTTTCACTCGGTAGGCATTGGGTTCTTGTCCGCTCAGGCTCAAATACGCCAAGGTATCGTCAATCCAAGCAGCATAGTAGTTTTTGTAGTTGGTGTTTGAGTTTCTTGCAAACAGGCTTAACTGGGTTTTCCCGTCGGATAGGCTGTCTTTTAAAATACCCAATGCTGTTGGGCTATACATCAAACGGTAGTAGGGATGGCTTGCCAAGCCCATCCATTTGTACAGATACGGATTGCAGGGCAACGTATAGTTGTAGCTTTTCTCCCACAAACTCATGTTGTTGATGGGCTTCTTAACCAACTGCCCGCCGTAGTTTTTACCATAATAGGGCATTTGTGGGTAGGGAATGTTCTCAAACTCCATGTTTACGCTGTATGCGGTAAGATTCACTCCACTTGCACCCCTGTTTTTATAATCGGTAACCGTAATATCAACGGCAATTTCTTGTCCGGGGTAAACAACTTCGGGTTGTTCAATTTTCACCGTCAACTGTTTTTCCTTCACCCAAGCAATGGTTTCGTAGGTAAATAAATTGCCTCCCCAAGTGTAGGTATATGCCACATACACAGGCTTAGTGCCTTTTAGTTTTTTATGGTACGATAGGCTGTTACCCGCACCTTTTTCAATCAGCTTTTTGCCTGATAAGATGCGCCAACCCACCTCAATGCCCAAAGGGTTTTGCAAATCAATGTGCAGCGAGTCGTAAGTTTTGGTAACGATAAATGCAGGCGGTTTGGGTATTTGGCGGGGCATAGCAATCGAGCTTATCTCGCGTCTGCCTGAATCTAACAAACGATACAATGTAGCCCCGGGCTCCCAATCTTGGTAATACGGCAGAGTGATTTTCTTTTCCGTTCTAACGCCTGTAGTATATTCAACCACCCAATACGCCGGAATTTCTTTTTGTATGCGGCCTTGTACTACATACCCTGCTCTTAAACCGTTACTATCTTCTTTTACAAAAAATCGTTTAGAGTCGGCTAGAATATTGAATTGCCATTGTGCAAAACCGGGTTGGTTATCTGCATTGGTAAAATTCATGGTACCAAAAATTCTCAAATCAGCATTGGGCAACAGGTGTTGCGGCAAGTGTATCGGTGTTAACCCATCAGGGCTGCACGCCAACAGGGTATCGTACCACGAAGTAAACACACTATCGCGCAAGGCTATCAAGGTGTCGTATGTAGCTAATACTTGGTCTATCCTCAATCGTAACCGCACTGTGGCATCGGGCAGGGGCAGGTTGTTTGCATCAACTGATTTAGCGTAAAAAACAATATCATTACCTCGGTAATATTCGGGCGAACCGTTTTCCCAACTGTAGCTCACCTTTTTAAGTTCGTAATCGGCTACTTTAAATTGGCTTGATTTATAGCTTCTCCCCAACTTATCGGTAATAGAAATTAGATACGTTTGGTCGAGCAGGAAACTGTCGGGTATCGCCATATCAAACGTATAAGCTCCCCGTGTAACCGGCGATATTTTTTTGAATAGCAGCGGCTGGTAGAAGTTGGACTGCGTTGTAATTTTTACATACAAATCCTTCTTAAGCGGCTTGCCCTTTTTGTTCACTATAAAAGCTTTCATCTTTAGTGAATCAAAGTGTTTGTACTCAGGCTGGTTAATCACCATATAACCCGGGTTAAGCTGCATGGGGGTTGCAGGGCGGCTAAAAACATCCGATGCCCAGTTTAATAACCTGCGCCATCCTCTTGGGCGGTATCTGTAATTGTAGTTGTTATAATCGCTGTATGCAGGGCGGCATTTTTTCCAAAATTTCCACCATGGGCGGGTACAATCGCGTTTTACTTTTTTGTAGGGAGAATATACTTTCAGGTAATAAAACTCTGTACCCTTTTCAAACAAAAACCAGCGGTCTTGCTTTTGCAGCGGCACAGGATAGCACATACACGACGAATCGTAACCAATTACACTGTCTTTCTCTTTGCTGCCAATCATGGTAAGCGTACCGCCCTTCACAATGCTTTGCAGGGTATCTTTAAACACAAACCACCACACCCCGTTGGTTTCTTGTATGGTAGGAAAAAACGGTTGGTGAATGTGCAACTGAGCATTAATGGTTAAATCAGCAGCGTAGGCGGATAAATAGTAGCCTCTTGCCAGCTTCTTAGGCACAAACGGATTGCTGTTGTTGATGCGTAATGAGCTATCTACAGGTGCCGTTAGTATGGGGCTTTTATCGCTTAGCCAAGCACTGTCGAGCATCCAGCGTACTTGTTCTTTTTCAAGCTTGTACAAGTATGAATATTCGCTGCCTTCAATAGTGGGAGCTTGCCCCTTTACTGTAAAAGGAACAGCTACTATTGCCGTGATAACCCACAGCAGTGCTTTGAGATTTTTCATAGGTTTGACGATTGTACTTTGATAAACGCGCTTATTCTTTTTTGAGTTGTAAAGGGTGGCTCAACTTTGCAAATGTTAACGGAAATATAACATTTCTTTTTCCGTAGGAAAGGAGAATGTAAAGACTGTCGTGTTTAATAGGATTGAAATCCTATTCTGTAAAAATTACAAAGCGTGGAGGGACTTAAGTCCCTCCACGCTTTGTAATCTTAGGAGCGACGGATTTTAATCCGTCGTAACTATTTTATCAGCTCAAAAACTCTTTCACATAGGCAACAACTGCGGCAGGGTTTTCAGCGTGCACCCAGTGACCGGCACCTTCAATAGTGCTTAGTTTTGCGTTGGGGAAAAGGGTTTGAATATCAGTCCAGTCCTCATCGGTTACGTATTTCGAGTTTCCTCCCCGCAAAAACATTGTTTCTCCCATATACGGCTTGGCCGACTTGATGGGCCCTACTATATTTTCGTAGTTTTTATAGATAGACTCAACGTTCATTTTCCAATAAAAACCGCCATCAGCATTGCGGGCAAGGTTTTTAAGAATAAACTGGCGGGTACTAAACTCAGGCAATAGTGGAGTAAGGTGTCGGTCAATATCGCCGCGGGTTTCAAACGTTTCAAGTTTCAGCGGAATAATAGCATCAAAAATATCATCGTGGCCGCGCTTATATTCTTTCACACCTATATCGGCCACAATCAGTTTATCAATCATTGCAGGGTATTTAAGCGCAAACGTCATCACCGCTTTTCCCCCCATGCTGTGCCCAAGTATGTGAGCCTTTTCGTATTTAAGCGATACCAGTAATTGCGCAATATCGTCAGCCATCAAACTGTAATTCATCTCATCACTGTGCGGCGATTGCCCGTGGTTGCGCAAATCAACAGTATAAACGGCATAATCGGCAGCCAGTTGTTGGGCTACGTTGTGCCAATTATCCAACATCCCGAATAACCCATGAAAAATAAACAAAGGCTTGCCTGTTTGGCTATACTGCTTATAAAACAAATTCATTCCTGATTTTTTAAAAACGCGTGCAAAAGTACAACAACTGTCAATAGCTTTTGGTTTAATATCCCATTAGATAAATACGGCATTTTTCATTCAAAATGCTAAATTCGCAGGCCAAAACAATACAAAGTTTTGATAGAGGTTAAGATAGTAAACAGTTCGCACCACCCATTGCCACAATACCAAACCGGATTGTCGGCAGGCATGGATTTAAGAGCCAACCTTGAAGGGCCCGAAACCTTGAAGCCGCTTGAAAGGAAACTAATAAGCACAGGTATTTTTATTGAATTGCCCCAAAGCTATGAGGCTCAAGTGAGACCCCGCAGCGGATTGGCCTATAAAAACGGAATTACCGTGCTTAACAGTCCCGGCACTATTGATGCGGATTACCGTGGCGAAGTGAAGGTATTACTGGTTAATCTATCATCCGAAGATTTTGTAATTAATGATGGCGAACGCATTGCCCAACTGGTAATAGCCCGCCACGAGACTGTACAATGGCAACCCGTTGAAACACTTACCGAAACCGAACGAAACGCAGGCGGATTCGGTCATACAGGAGTGAAGTAGTAGATTTAGTTTAACGAATATAAAGACACCAATTACCCTAATGAATATTATAGTACCAATGGCAGGGATGGGCAAACGTATGAGACCCCACACCCTAACTACCCCAAAACCCCTTATTCCGGTAGCAGGTAAACCTATAGTTGAGCACCTTGTTCACGATTTATCGGCTATGTGCAATGAAAAAATTGAGGAAGTAGCCTTTGTAATTGGTAGGAATTTTGGCGCTGAGGCCGAAGCTAACCTTCTGAAAATTGCTGAAAACATTGGTGCAAAAGGTAAAATATTTTACCAAGACGAAGCTTTAGGAACTGCCCATGCAGTGTATTGTGCAGAGCCTTGCTTGCGCGGTAATGTTATTGTTGCTTTTGCAGATACTATTTTCCGTGCCGATTTTACATTGGATGCAGGAAAAGACGGAGTGATTTGGGTAAATAAGGTTGAAGACCCCAAACAATTCGGGGTGGTGAAAATTGCTGCCGATGGCCACATCAGCGAGTTTGTTGAGAAACCTCAAGAGTTTGTTTCTGACCTTGCTATTATTGGCATCTATTACTTTAAAGACGGTGACAACCTATCAGCAGAGATAAAACACCTGTTGGATAACGATATTAAAGACAAAGGTGAATACCAACTTACCAACGCCCTGGAAAATATGAAAAACAAAGGGCTTAAGTTTCACCCCGGTACTGTAAAAGAATGGTTGGATTGCGGTAACAAAGCCGCTACCGTTTACACCAACGAGCGCGTGCTTGAGTTGGAACGCGAGCGTTACAGCCAACCCAACCCCAACGCTACACTTACCAATGCGCAAATTATCCCCCCTTGCTTTATCGGCAATAACGTAACCATTACCAACTCGGTAGTAGGCCCTTACGCCTCGCTGGGCGATGGCTGCAAAGTTGAGAACTCGATAGTTTCAAATTCTATCGTACAAAAACATACTTCTATCAAAAACGCCAACATTACCGGCAGCATGATAGGCAGCTACGCATCGTTTACAGGTAAGCAAGACGACTTGAGTATCAGCGACTATTCTGTTATGGAATAGTTTTAGCTGTTTACCTTTTGCGTAACATTTTTATTAATATTACGTTTTCTTAAAAATACTTACGCTTTGCGCCCCTCAATACATATACTATACATCTTTATGCTGGCGGCACTTGTGGCCGCAGGGTGCAAGAGCCCCAAAAGCACGGGCAATACCCGCAAAGCCCCTGCAGGTTCGGGTGGTCCTTTGTTTGCAAACGAAGCTGACAAAATGCGCTTTGATGCCTTGTTTTTTGAAGGTAATAAAGACAAACAGCTTGGCAGGTACGAAGAGGCTGCGCAAAACTTTGAGCAATGCCTTAAAATCACTCAAAAGGTAGCCGATGTGTATTACCAGTTATACCTGTGTTATATGCAAACCCGCAAACCGGGTGTGCTTCCTTATCTTGATAAGGCCATTGAGCTTTCACCCAAAAATGTGTGGTATCTTGAAGAAAAAGCCTTGCTGCTGAAATCGTTTCGCAAGAATGCCGACGCAGCAGCCATTTTTATTCAACTGATTGAACTTTCGCCTGAAACTGCCGACCATTACGATAATGCTGCCGAACAATTGGTATTGGCAAGTAAACCCCTCGATGCAATAGCCATTTTGGATAAAATGGAAGCCCGCTTCGGACTTTCGGAAGAAGTGGTACGCAAAAAAGAAGATTTGTATCTCTATATGAATAAGCCTGAAAAGGCTATTGAAGAAGTACAAAAACTGGTGAACAGTGTACCCGGAAATACCGATTACTTGGGTATGCTGGCTGAATTGTATGTAGTAATAGGCAAAAAGGATAAAGCCCTTGAGTATTACAACAAAATATTAGCTATTGAACCTGAAAACGGCCGTGCGCATTTTGGCTTAGCTAATATATACCGACAAGAAGGCGATAGTGCCAACGTAATTAACGAACTGAAACTTGCGTTTAAAGACAAGGAAGTATCATTAAAGGATAAGATAGACGTTATCCTTTCGATGGCTCCGCTGGGTGATAATAACCTTGAATACCGCAAACAGGTATTTGAACTGGCTGAAATAGCTGTAGAAAAGCACCCCGACCAACCCCAATCGCACGCTATATATGCTGATTTGCTATTTGGTGATAAGCAATACGTAAAAGCTGCCGAGCAATATAAAATTACCCTTACGCTGGATAACAACAACTTTAAAGTATGGCAGCAATTACTGGCTTGCTATGAAGAAGCAGGGGACTATAAAAATTTGCACGATGAGAGCGATAAGGCGTTGGAGTTATTTCCAAACAGAGTAGTGCTGTATTATTACAATGCTAACGCATCGTACCAACAAAAAAACTACAAGAAGGCCGCATCGACTGCACAGGCTGGTATTGATTTAGGAATAGGTGACAATTTTGTTAATATGGGATTGTACACCATTGCAGGCGATGCCTACTATAAATTACAAGAATACCTGTTGTGTTATGCCTCGCTTGAATCAGCCTTGGCTATTGACGGTAACAACGCATACGTGCTAAACAACTATGCCTACTACCTTTCGCAACAAGAGCAACAGTTAGAAAAAGCGTTGAGCATGGCAAAAAAGGCTGTTGAATTAAAACCCAACGAAGCTGCCTATTTAGATACGTACGGCTGGGTGCTATACAAAAGCTCGCTGTACGAAGAAGCCTTAACCTATATTGAAAAAGCCCTTGCCCTCTCTCCTACCGATGGGGATATTTTAGAGCATTTGGGCGATGTATACTACCAACTGGGGAACAAAGACAAAGCCGTTGAGTATTGGCGCAAGGCTAAACAAAGCGGAAACCCCTCAGCACAACTTGATAAAAAAATAAATGAAGGTAAACTTTCAGATTAATAGCCGCTCTGCCTACCCTATCCTGTTATTACTACTAGTGATTTCATTAGGGGCTACCTCGTGCAGAAGTAAAAAATCAATCTCAAAAGCTCCCAACAATACTGTTGTTAACCGCGATAACAAAACCGAGGTATTCAGCGCTATTAAAAACAACCGTTTTGAGTTTGAATATTTTTCGGCAAATGCAGTTTGTGATTATTCAGGCTCACCGGTGCCTATCAGCGTTAATGTGCGTATGCAGCGCGGTCAAAAAATATGGATGTCGGCATCGGCAATATTTTTTGAAGTAGCCCGTGTACTTATCACCCCTGATTCAGTGCACATCATTAATTACAGCGAAAAAACCATTACCAGCCGCAAAATTGATTTTATTGCAGCCTACACAGGCACCCCGCTTACTATTGATCAAATACAAGACGCATTGGTAGGCAATTCAATACTTACACATGATAACAACTCGTCGTATGAAAATACTGACGAGGCGATGAAAATAACAACCCGCATTAAACAATTTTTGTTGGTGGAAGCCTTTAATACTGGGACGTTCAGACCTGTGAAAATCAATGCTGACGAGGCTGGAACGTCTAACAAGTTAGAAGTTATATACAGCGACTTTGTTGAGCAAAACTCACGTATACTGCCTTCTTTAGTTTCGCTAAACGCAGTTACCAACACCCAGCAAATGAAGGCATCGCTCAAATATTCCGATATTAGCACTCTAACCATAACCGACTGGCCTTTTAAGATACCTGCAAAATATGAGCATAAGTAGATGGTTCATAGTAATCACATACACGGCACTGTTGCTATTGCCTTTAACAGTTTCTGCACAACAATCGCGCAAGGAGCTTGAGAAAAAGCGCAAGCAGAAAGAGCAGGAAATAAAGCTCACCAAAAAAATCTTAGACCAAACCCGCACACAAAAGAAAAAGACACTGAACGAGCTTAACCTGCTGGATAAGCAAATAAAGGTGCGCGAGGAATTGATAGGCACTATCTCTGACGAGATAGTAGTGGTTGACGGGCAGATTACCGTTGAAAATGCTACTCTTGAGCAGTTGGGTCATGAATTAAAACGATTAAAAGACGAATATGCCGACATGGTGTACCGTGCTTATAAAATGCGTGAATCGGGCGACTTGGCTTCGTATGTTCTTTCGTCTGACAACTTTAACCAAGCGGTGAAGCGTATAAAATATGTGCAACAGGTGAGTGAAGACCGCGAACGTCAGCTGGTTTTGATTAAACACATGCAAGACAGTATCACGGGAAAAATTACCAAGCTGAAAGAAATAAAGCGTGAGAAAAACGAGTTATTGGGACAAAAAGAAACCGAAAACAATGAGTTGAAGGTGGATGTGAAAGAAACCCAGCAATTGGTAAAAACCCTTCAACAAAAGGAAAAAGAGCTAAAAGACGAGATTAAGCAAAAAGAAAAGTCAGCCAAACAGCTTGACTACCAAATACGAAAGCTGATACAGGAAGAGATTAAGGAACCAACGGGAAAAGGTAAAGGTAAGGACAAGGATAAAAACAAACCCGAGGATAGTAAGAAAAAAGGTGAAATGGAGCTGACCCCTGCAGGGGCTGCCCTTGCCAAAAACTTTAGTGCCAACAAGGGTAAATTACCTTGGCCTACTGAAACGGGTATTGTGGTTGGCAAATTTGGTACGTATGCCCACCCTGAACTTAAGAATATTACAATTGAAAACAACGGAGTAGATATTGCCACCGTTAAAGGCTCAAAAGCCCGTTGTGTGTTTGAAGGCGAAGTACGTTCGGTATTTTCAATACCCGGTATGCAAAAAGCGGTGATGGTGAAACACGGTAACTATTTTACGGTGTACACGCACCTTGACCAAGTGCTTGTGAACAGAGGCGATAAGGTAAAAGTTAAACAGGAATTAGGTATCATATACCACGATACTGAAGAAGGCAAAACCGTACTGCATTTTGAGGTATGGCAAAACAGTAATAACCTGAACCCCGAAAGCTGGCTGGCAGATAAATAAATTATACACCTAACTAAGAAGCAGAAATACAACGGATGCAAAAACTGGCGGTTATAGATTGTGGCACAAACACGTTTCATTTATTAATAGTGTCGCTAAACCAAGGGACTTTTACTACTGAATACCGCAAGCAGTTTCCGGTGAAATTGGGCGAAGGGGGTATAAATAAAGGGACTATACAAGCCGCTGCGTATGAACGGGGTATTAATGCGCTTACTTTTTTTGGTGAAAAAATTAAAGAATTTGGGGCTGATAAAGTAGCTGCCTTTGCTACATCGGCCATACGTTCAGCAGCAAATGGTGCCCAATTTAGTGCAGAAGTTTTAGACAAAACAGGTATTGAACTTGCCACTATTGACGGCTTGCGTGAGGCTGAATTGATATACAACGGTGTAAAACACGCCTACCCTCTTACCGATGAAAATGTACTGGTAATGGATATTGGCGGCGGAAGTGTTGAGTTTATACTGGGTAATAACGAAAAAATACACTGGCATGGCAGCTTTGAAGTAGGTGCTGCGCGCCTTGCCGAAATGTTCCATACTACTGAGCCCATCTCAGCCGGTGATTTGAAAGCCTTAAATTCTTTCTTAGAAAAGCACCTTGCTCCGCTTAGAGAGGCAGTAGCCAAATTTCCGGTAACAAAACTGGTAGGGTCGGCAGGGTCGTTTGATAGTATCTGCGAATTGGTGAACGAACGTTTTGGCACCCATTTACTTGAAAACAACGAAACTTGGTGCAACATCCCGTTAGAGAGTTATAGCCAAATACATACGATACTGCTATTATCAACCCTTGAAGACCGTAAAAAAATGGCAGGTTTGGTAGATTACCGCGTTGAAATGATGGTGGTTGCCAGTTGCCTGATTGATTACGCCCTTCGTGCCAATAACCTTAGTGAGTTATTCTGCTCTACCTACTCCTTAAAAGAAGGGGTAATGTTTGAGTTGTTGGGTTAAGCTTATTATAGATTCCCCATCAAGTTGGGAATGATAGGAAACGAATCCCCACAGCTATTTTGTTTGCAAGCTTTCTATTGCACTTTCAGCAAACTGTTTTGACGACTCGTCACCATACTGTATCACCAATTTATAATACTTAATAGCATTCTCCGTATCGCCTTTCATTTTATACGCATGTGCCATGTTGTTCAACACAATATCATCTTTAGGGGCAAGCTTTTCGGCTTTCTTAAGTTCTTCAATAGCCTTGTCGTAGTCTTCACTAATTATATAAACAACCGCTAAATTAGAGTAGCTCTCAACATTATCAGGGTAATGTTTAAGTACGGCCAAAGCAATTGATTTAATGTACACCAATAAGTTGTCATCGTTTGTATTATAAAGTTGTGCCTGATACTCCTGAATCGAACTCAACATTAAAACCTTAGCATTTTCTGCCGGTTTATTATTTGCCCACAACCATTTGTTTTTAATAGTTGCCGAGTATTCAACCGTTTTGATTATTTCATCGGTAAAGCTTGCCCAATCTAAAACAGCCCCATACATGTACACCTTCCCAAAACGCATATCCAAGCGGGCAGGGTGTTTTTTTATTCCTTTACTGATACAATCAAACCCCATTTGCAACAGCACAGTATTGTAATCCTTTTGTCCGTACAAATAGCTAACAGGTTCTTTATTTGCAGTATCTATACTTTTAATCTCAAGTGCCTCACCCGTCGGCTCGTCTCCGAATACTAAAATCTCCCTGCGACTTATGTTTACATAGTAATTAAACTGTGCTACGTATAACTCAGCATCGTTACTATCGGCAAGCTGCCATTTCTCAAGAAGCACCCTTTGCCCTGCTGTGTCTTTCTTCTCAACTAATAAATCAAACTGTTGTTTGCGGTTTTGCGCACTTAAATTATACGTTAATGCTGCAATGCAAAAAATAAAGAGTGTAAAAAAGGGCTTACCCATAAAGATGAATTTAGTGCTGTATTACGCAAGTTATCAATTAAGAATATTAAACGCTAATTCGCGCTGATACAAATCAGTTTTAGAGTTATCTATCGTCATTTTTTTCGCTGACGCATTTACTGAATTTCGTTAGCTAATACCACCCTGATGAACATTCTCCTGCTTAACGGAAATACAGAAACGCACAGTTTCTCAAAAAGTATTTGTACGGCATACATTGAAGGCGCTAAACAAATAGGACACACTATTGAAGTGCTTAATATCGGTGATATGCAGTTTGACCCCATTTTACGTGAGGGTTACCATACCACACAAACGTTAGAGCCTGATTTGGTTGATTTTCAGCGAAAGATATTGTGGGCACAGCATTTTGTAATTGTGTACCCTACGTGGTGGGGTGGTCCGCCTGCAATATTAAAAGGCCTGTTTGACAGGGCATTTTATTCGGGGTTTGCCTATAAATACCATGATAACGACCCGCTTTGGGATAAACTGCTTAAAGGTCGCAGCGCGCACCTAATTACAACAATGGATGCTCCCGTGCTTTGGTACAAGTTTGCATACCACTCAGCCGGCACCAATCTGTTAAAAAATGCCATCCTAAAATTTTGCGGCATTAAGCCTGTAAAGGTTACTTACATTACCAGCGTGCGGTACAAGAAACCAAAAGAACTGGAACAGGACTTAGTAAAAATAAAGGAGCTGGCTAAAGATTGGTAGCAACAAAAAAGCCCTGCACGATTGTGCAGGGCTTGTATAAATAATATTCCTAAACAGATTAGTCTTTCAATATTGAGCGTGAAATTACAATACGGTTTACCTCGCTGGTACCTTCGTATATCTGAGTAATTTTAGCATCACGCATCATACGTTCAACGTGGTATTCGCGTACATAACCGTAACCGCCATGTATTTGCACCGCCTCAGTGGTGGTTTTCATCGCAGTTTCGCTGGCAAATACTTTAGCCATACTGCTGGCCAAACCATAATCCATGTGGTTATCTTTCATCCAGGCAGCTTTAAGGCAAAGCAAACGTGCAGCTTCAATTTCGGTTGCCATATCGGCCAACTTAAACTGTATAGCTTGGTGTTGTGAGATTTCTTTACCAAACGCCTTACGTTGTTTACTGTATTCTATCGAACGTTCATAAGCGCCGCTGGCAATACCCAAAGCTTGCGAAGCAATACCGATACGACCACCTGCAAGGGTTTTCATAGCAAACTTAAACCCGAAGCCATCTTCGCCGATACGGTTTTCTTTAGGCACTTTCACATCTTGGAACATAATAGAGTGCGTATCGCTGCCGCGGATACCCATTTTATCTTCTTTACGTCCCACTTGCACACCTTCCCAGCTTTTTTCAACTATAAAAGCATTGATACCTTTATGTCCTTTTTCTGGGTGAGTTTGTGCAATTACTAAATATACCGAACCACTGTTACCGTTGGTAATCCAGTTTTTAGTTCCGTTTAATAAATAATAATCACCTTTATCCTCAGCAGTAGTACGTTGTGATGTTGCATCACTACCTGCCTCAGGTTCGCTTAAGCAAAAAGCACCGTGTATCTCACCTTTTGCAAGGGGCACCAAGTATTTACGCTTTTGCTCTTCATTACCAAAGGTTTCTAAACCCCAGCAAACCAATGAGTTGTTTACTGACATTACTACTGATGCTGATGCATCAACCTTTGATATTTCTTCCATGGCAAGCACGTAAGATATGGTATCTAAACCACTTCCGCCATACTCAGGGCTCACCATCATGCCCAAAAAGCCTAGTTCGCCCAGTTTTCTAATTTGTTCGTAAGGGAATTCACACTTTTCATCCCTTTCAATTACACCGGGCAGCAATTCGGTTTCAGCGAAATCGCGAGCTGCTTTTTGTATCATCAGATGTTCTTCCGTAAGCTGGAAATTCATATCAAAAATTTTAAAGTGTGCAAATATATACTAAACAGCCTAACATTTAAAAAAGTGCAAAGTTTTGTGTTTTAGCTTATAACTACTCTCACCTGCTGAAAACCAATGGTATAAACTAACGAGTGTTAACCTTGAGGTAACAAAAAATTATTTGGTTTACAATATAAACTACTTTATGTTTGCATCTCTATTTAAAACTATGAAAACAATTCTTTTATCTGTAACAATGAGTTTAGTGGCCGCTATCGGCTCGCTTTGGGCCCAGCCCACACTCAATAACCATGAAAAATTTACACCGGGCAGTGTAGTAAACTTTTATGTGATGGATACCTCCAACATCCACTCGGGAGCATCGGGTGCTAATGCAATATGGAACTTTGCCAACTTGGTGCAAACAAATGAAACCTACACAAAACAATACGTATTACCCGAAATAACCGAAATGGGCGACAGTTTCCCTGCGGCAACCCTCGCAGAGGTGGGAAACGACGGTACTACTTTGTATTTTCAGCAAAGAAATGATACTATTTACGAAATAGGAGCATGGCTGGATTACAACAACATACTACTTAAATACAGTCGTCCTCAAGTAAGGAGCGTTAGCCCGCAAACGTATCAGGCTGTGCACACAAGCGATGCTCTTTATCAATACAAGTACGATACCTATTCGTACAAAAGTGGAGGGGCTTACACAATTACCGCCGATAGTTACGGAACATTGGTTCTGCCCCAAGGAACTTATAACAATGTGGTAAGAATACGTACTGAAACGCTTTACTATGATACATTACAGGGCGCAGGGGGCTATGTGCAACAAGTGCATAGAGTAAAACACAGTTGGTACAACCTTTACAACAACGCTCCTTTATTTGAAATGGACTCAGTTAGGGTACAATCGCCATTTTACAACAACACCCGTCGCGGTATATATATCCTAAAAAATCCATCAAATTCAGTAGTAACTGCAACTAAAGACGACGTGAGAGTGTGGTTAAACCAATCTTGTTTAAATGTGACTGGGTTACCCGAAAATTTGCCTACTGTATATATTTATGATGCTTTGGGAAAAATGATAACCCAAGCTACCCGCAAAATAGGAACAACAACTGCGGAGTATGCGCTTGAGCATCCGCTTACAACTGGTATTTACTATATTGTACTACCTGCCAACAGTGTACAATACACCGCAAAACTTTTAGTAAACTAATACCCCCATAAACCATCATGGAACCATTTGATGAAAAACAAAGCCTGCAAATCATTACCCAAATGATTAATACGGCTAAGAACAAACTTCAAAACAACAGTTTCTTTTTCTTGCTTTGGGGTTGGGCAGTTTTGTTGGCATCGGTAACTCACTATGTTTTATGGAAACAGAACTATGAATATCATTTTTTGCCATGGCCTGTGTTAATGACGACAGCTGCAATCACATCAGCCGTTGCAGGCTATAGAATGAGCAAGGCCAGTTTAGCAACCAGCTACATTGATAACTACATAGGTACCATGTGGATGTATTTGGGTATATCACTTTTCTTGGTGCTGTTGCTGGTTACCGCCGTTGCCAATTTTAGAGGAGCATACGTGGCGCTGATGATTTTTTACGGAATGGGAACGCTTACCACGGGTACAATCATAAAATTTAAACCACTAATTATAGGCGGAATATTTGCGTGGGTGTGCGCGGCTGCTTTGGTTTGGGTAGATTTCCCCGAAGGTTTATTGGTTTTAGGAGCATCTGTATTGGGTGGGTATATCATACCCGGTTATATATTGCGGGCAAAACGCGAAAGGAACCCCGAATATGGCCTTTAATGATTTGGACCCCATACTGCACAGCCAACTAAGATTGGCGGTAGTGAGCCTGCTGGTTGGGGTTCAATCGGCTGAATTTACCTTTATAAAAGATAAAACCGGTGCTACCGCAGGCAACCTAAGCGTGCAACTGAACAAACTAAAAGAGGCCGGATATATTGATATCGAAAAGCGTTTTCATAACAATTATCCGCAAACACTTTGCAAACTCACACCTCAGGGACTCAACGCCTTTGAGAAATACGTAGAAGCTCTGCAACAATACATAAAGCCCAAAGCTGAGTAAATAGCACAAGGGCTGCTTTAAATCTTATCCGCACAACGCGGGCAATCATCTATTTATTAAAAACTATGAAAACACTAGGTAAACTTATTTCTATTTGTGTATTAACTGTGCTTGCCCATACCGCAATTGCACAAAAATACGAAGGAGGCTTCGGGTACTTTAATGCCGGAATAGGAGGGCATTTTCAAAAGAGTATTGAAACCCGATTGCAGAGTCCTACCCTATTTGGTAACTCGTTTAATTTTTCTCCTGTAGGCCGCACAATGGGCGGTAAAGGCTTTGGCATTTATAATAGATTTCTTATCGGCGGGGGTGGCTACGGCACTATTCTACTTGGCGATGCAACAAACGCTGAGGTAAAACTAAGCATCGGTGGGGGCTTCTTTAATTTTGGCTACTTGTTCTTAAAAAAAGAAAGAACCTTTATGTATGGCTTTGGCGGAATTGGCGGTGGAGGCAGTACCTTAGAAATTAAAAACACGAGCTTTACAACACTTGATTTTAGCGCCAACCAACAAATACCTATCGGCGAAAAAAGGAAAATTAGAGCCGGCGGGTTTGGCCTTGAGGCCGGTATTGGAGTGCAGCAACTAATAAAAGGTAAGGGCGACGATGCGGGTAGAAGTTGTTTTATGCTGGGACTTGCAGCCGGTATAAATTACTTCCCATCACAAGATTGGCGGTTTGAAGCCAACGATACCAAGGTGAGCGGCATGGGCAACCTATCCAGCTTCTACGTGGGGATTACCATTGGCGGCGGCGGTATAAGTAATTAAGCAAATGGGCTGTCTCTACAGCATCTATATTACTACAAAGACACCAAGCATTCTAATTACAAAAGCTTGGTGTCTTTGTGTCTTTGTGGCCTGAAGAATAAGATAAAAACTTACTTTCCGCTTAATCCTTCTTCAAATGTTGCCAGCCTTGTGCTTGCAAAGCAAACTTATTATTGTTACGGGTAATAATATTAATGCCTTCGCTTTGTGCTGTACAATGTCCAATTACAGTAATAGGTTTGTGGCTCTTAATTTTATCATACTCACTTTGCGGAATGGTAAACAGCAGTTCGTAATCCTCACCGCCGTTCAAGGCTGCTGTGGTAACATCCAATTTAAACTCTTCAGCCATCTGAATGGTTTGGTGGTCAATCGGTAGCTTCTCTTCATACACATTCATCCCCACGCCCGATTGACTGCATAAATGGAAAATTTCAGAAGCTACCCCGTCCGATACATCAATCATAGATGTAGGGACAATCCCTTTTCCTGCCAACCATTCAACAACGTCTTTGCGAGCTTCGGGTTTCAACTGACGGCTTACAATATAATCCCAGCCTTCCAAATCGGGTTGCATTTGCGGATTGGCTAAAAACACTTGCTTTTCACGCTCCAACAACTGCAAACCCATATAAGCACCGCCCACATCGCCGCTAAGGCATAATAAATCACCTTCTTTGGCGGTATTGCGGTAGGTTATTTTATTTTCTTCTACCTCACCCACTGCGGTAACTGATAAAACCAATCCCTGCCTTGATGATGAGGTATCACCGCCAACCAAATCAACATGGTAATGGTCGCAAGCAGCATAAATGCCTTTGTACAATTCTTCAACCGCCTCTAACGAAAAACGATTTGAAATCCCGATCGAAACAGTAACCTGCTTGGGTGTTCCGTTCATGGCATAAATGTCAGAAAGGTTCACCACCACAGCCTTGTAACCCAAGTGCTTCAACGGGGTATAGGCAAGGTCAAAATGTACACCTTCCAACAACATATCAGTGCTCACCAATACTTTCTTATCGCCATAATCAAGCACGGCCGCATCGTCGCCAACACCTTTTATTGTTTGTGTGTTTTTGTGTTCAATAGCACTCGTAAGGTGTTTTATCAAACCAAACTCACCTAAATCTTGCAATTCGGTTCTTCCTGCGTTTTCAAACATGGTATTAGTTATTTGTTATAAGTAATTGGGTATTGGGTTGCTTCCCTATACCGTTAAATTAAAGGACTAATTGAAGTCCGTCGTAGGCAATGTGTATGCCTGCGGGCAGCTCTTTGCTCACCTCTTCGTGCTTGCCCATTTGGTGGCTCAGATGTATCAAATACGTATCAGGCACTTGCAGCTCTTGCGCAAGGGCAATGGCCTCATCCAACGTAAAATGCGAAATGTGTTCGGTTTTACGAAGTGCATTCAGAACCAGTGCTTTACTACCTTTTATTTTTTCTTTTTCGGCTTCATCAATGCGGTTAGCATCGGTAATGTAGGTGAAATCACCAAAACGGAAGCCCAACACCGGCAAGCGGTAATGCCAAACCATTATGGGTTCAATTTTAGTAGTCCCGATGGTAAAAGGGGTATTGTATTCAATGGTATTCATCTCCACCTCAGGGATGCCGGGGTATTTTTCATCGGCAAACACATAATGGAAATCACGCCTCAAAGCTTCTTGCACTATCTTATCGGCGTAAATGGGTACAGCATTTTGCTGCACAAAATTATACGCCCGTATATCGTCCATTCCCGCAATATGGTCTTTGTGGGCATGGGTAAATATTACTGCATCAAGGGTGTTAATGTTTTCGCGCAACATTTGCTGACGAAAATCAGGACCGGTATCAACAACCAAACTCAACCCGTTTGTTTCAACGTGTATCGAGGTTCGTAAACGCTTGTCTTTGGGGTCGGGTGATTGGCAAACTTCACAACCACAAGCTATTACGGGGATACCCTGCGAAGTGCCTGTGCCTAAAAAAGTAACTTTCAAGGGTGAAGCTGCTTTAATGATTGGGGTTTGAGGTCTCAGGCGGATTCGAACCGCCGTAAAGGGTTTTGCAGACCCGTGCCTAGCCACTCGGCCATGAGACCTTTTTGAACAGGAGTGCAAAATTAACGCTATTTGCCAAATCTGCAAACCTTATTTGCTTTGTTTTGGTTTTAGCCTCAAAAACAGCAACATTTGTATTTAATAGTTCGTTTATTGTGATGATGACTTTAGGTAGATTATACAAGTTGGCCGCACTGGCAATTATGGGTACAGCCATCGTTTTTTTGCTGGCACAGTGCAAAAAAGATAACGGGCAAGTGCAGAACGATGTGCCCAATGTGCCTGTTAATGTTACTATTAACCTTAATTTACCCCAATACCTGCCTTTGCAAGCCCAAGGAAACTGGGTATATGAAAACGGCGGCGTTAAGGGTTTGATTATATACCACCACTACGACGATAATTTTTATGCCCTTGAACGTAACTGCCCTTACCAACCTTGGGATAGTTGCGCCAAAGTAACGGTTGAAAACAATGGGGTATTTGCCCGTTGCGGTTCGTACAAATCTCAAAGCGATACTACTTGGGTTCCTTGCTGCAACTCGCATTACGCTCTTGAGGGCGGAATACTTATCAGCGGGCCTTCGCGGTTCTCGCTAAAAAACTACCGCGTATCACAAAGCGGCAGCTTTTTATACGTAACCAACTAACCTTACAGCCACACTGGGTGTATATCCATCATCACCGGCTTGTAATTTAAATATTGTACAATGCGGGGTGCTGTTGATGTATTAGGACTTGCCCCGTGCGGTAAAGCATGGTGCCATATTATCAAATCCCCTGCATTTGCGGCAATGGGTTTAGCTCCCAACTCATAAAAGTTTTGCTCCCTCGGATTAGCATCGGGAGGAAGGCTCTGTAACCACTGCCCTACTTTATGCTGAAAACCGGGTACAGCTGTAAATGCTCCTTGATTGGCCTGTGTATCGGTAAGGTATAATATCCCTTGTGTACCAAAGGGAATTGGCTGAGACAAACTCACGTCCCAATGCAACGGCGAACCTTGAAATTTATAATTATCGGTTTCAGGAGGGTTAAAGCCACCCCTATCTGCATTCACAAATACATCCTCCCTACGCCATAATTGCCTGAAAGCATCGCGAATGCGCTTTGACCGTCGGTTTTTTTCAAGGGTTTCATGTTGCCATAACTGCACCATTATCCCGGCCTTATTTTGACCCAAATACCAAGTAGACGGGTTGCTTAAATCCACCCCTATATGGCTGCAAATGGCTGCGATTGCGTCTTCACAGCCTTGCTTATCCACCGCATTCCGCACAATTACATAGCCATTCTCGTCCCAAAATGCCAAATCAGCTTCACTTAACACCATTTCTGTATCACTTCCTAAGGCTACGGGAATATCCCCCTCCACCAAACATTTATTAAAAGACATTACTTTGTCCGTTGCCAAAGAGCCGCCATTTACTTCAAGCACCCATGCTTCAAGTTCTTCAAACGTAGGATTTTGCATGAAAAGAAATTTCAGCATTTGTTCTTCGCCAATACCCACCACTGATAGCAAACTTTTATCAATACTCCATTCATCGGCAAACATATTTGGTGTGGCCTTTCTTACTGCTATAGCCCGTTGTTTTTCCCAATATCTTTTAAGAAACATTATACCCAAACGTCCGGTATCTGTTTTTGCTGCAAGAGTAATAGTGGCATCCATAAAATAGTTTTGCCAAATCTATACAAAACATAAAATAGAAGGAAAGTATTATCATTGAATATTGAATTTGGTAAGCAATGATTAGTTTTTGGGAAAAAAATTCATTTACCCGCTATGACATTATCATCATAGGGGGCGGTATCACAGGCTTATCAACCGCCTGTTCGCTAAAAGAGAACAATCCGAAAAAAACGGTATTGGTACTTGAAAGAGGCATCTTTCCTACCGGAGCAAGCACCAAAAATGCGGGGTTTGCCTGTTTTGTTAAAGCTTGCGAAATGCTTTCGGATATTAAGTTATCCGATGCTGAAACCGTTGCTCAAATAGCCCTTAACCGCAAAAACGGTTTGGATAAGCTGCGTGCCCGATTGGGTGATAATAACATTGGCTACATACAAAACGGCGGGTATGAACTGGTTTTTAATGATGATACCGGTTTTGACCTTGGGGAAATTGAACACCTAAACCAATTATTACATCCCTATTTCAATAGTCAGGTATTTTATGATAAAACAAGCGAAATAGGTGCTTTGGGGTTTGGGAACACCAAACACTTGATATACACCCCGCTTGAAGGGCAGATAAATACAGGCATGATGATGCAATCGCTGGCGGCGTATGCAACATCGTTAGGTGTTAAGATTATTACCGGTGCCGAAGTAATTGAGTTTGATGAAACTGAAAACGGCATAAGCGTTTTTGTGAACCACCGCCAACTGAACGAGAATGTTGAGTTTGAATGTGAGAAGTTGGCCTTGTGTACCAATGCTTTTACGGGTGATTTTTTACCTGATTTGCAAATAAGCCCCGGCCGCGGACAGGTATTGATTACTAAACCTATTGACAATCTTAAGTTTAAAGGTACATTCCATTTTGAAGAGGGGTATTTTTATTTCAGAGATTTTGGCGACAGGCTATTATTTGGTGGCGGACGTAATCTTGATTTTGAAACCGAGACTACTACCGCCTACGAACGCAACGACTACATTATTAGTGAACTGAAAGATTTTATTGACGAGGTGATTTTGCCCGGCCAAGCGTATGAAATAGACCGTGTGTGGCAAGGTATCATGGGCTTTACCCCCGATAAAAAACCCATAGTCAAAAAAATTACCGACAGTATTGCCGTAGGATTCGGCTGTAATGGCATGGGCGTGGCATTAGGCAGCACCACAGGTGAAAAACTGGCAACCTTGCTGCTAGAATAGAGTTCACCTCCCTTCATCTTTTTGTTTATTTTCGCGCAGCGCACAAACAGCCACATAAAATAGCCGCAACTCACAATGTTTATAGCCAGTTTAGGTTTTTATAAAAAGCTTTCGTTCAACCGCTCAAAACGTCTTGCCCAAAAGCTGGTTCCCCTTATTACTCCTGCCAATGCTCACATCCTTGATTTTGGTGCGGGCAATATGTACATGGCAAGGGTGTTGGCCGAAACCATGCCGCAAGTACAAATAACCGCGGTAGATGTAATTGAAGACCAAAACCTTGACCGTGAATTGCTAAACAACCCTCGTGTACAGTTTAGGGTTTGTGAAGTAGGCGAATTACCTTTTGCCGAGGGTACATTTGACATAGCCATTGCATCAGCCGTAATGCACCATACCCCCGACCCTGATTTTTACCTTGCCGATTTGGCTCGCACACTAAAACCCGGTGGAAGCATTTTGCTTATAGAGGAGATGTATCACAACACTCCCGATAAGCTATACATAATGGCCGAAGATTGGATACTGAACAAAATGAAAGAGGGTGTGCCCGTTCCGCTTAATTTCAGGTCGTATAACTATTACAAGCAACTGTTTACCCGTTTAGGACTTACCATCAGCTACGAGGGGTTTATACGTCCCGGATTTCCTTGGAAACACCACTACGTATTTAAACTTACAAAAAGCTAATCAAGAGCTTATAACACTATACAAAGGCATTGCATTTTTACTTACTTTTTGGTTTACTTTGCTGCGCTATAATCAACAAAGACATACTGCAAACATGAAATACTTTTTTATCGGTTTCACAACCCTGTTGTTAACTGCTTGTAATAATTACGGAGATAAGAAGGTATTTGGAAAAGGTGAGTTGTATTACACCAGCAGTATTACTGCCGAAGAAGCCGATAAAGCAGGTAGCAAAATACAGGAAACCGGCTACTTTACCGAAGACAAGGCTGTGAGCGTGCAACTGGATAAAACAGGAAGTACTTACAAACTACGTTTTGTTGTTAACGAAAAAGCATTTAGCGACACCGCTGTAGACTTCAGCTTTAAATTTATAGCTTCATCCGTTTCTCAAGCATTATCAAATGCAGTGGTAGTACCTGAAATGTGCGACAACTCTTTCTCTACTAAACGGATTATCCAATAACTCTTTTTCCCCTCTCACTTACTAATAAACCCTTGCTGCATTTGGCAACGGCATTGCTATTCCCATTAACAATATGTGCCTAATCTTTGGCAAATTGGATTTGTCATTTTCCATTTATTTATCCGCTTGCAATAACGCTATGTACACCTTTCCAATCACCATTAACCGCTAATAAACACAAAAGGCACGCAATGCGTGCCTTTTGAATAAATACTTTATAGTAGTATAATCTCTGTTTCTATTAAGGACCTGTTTCGTGCAAAATGCTCTCTTTCAGGTAAGGGTGGTTTTTGGGGAACAAGTTTGCCTTGCCCAAAGCGCTCAACACCATAAAGATGTAGATGCCTGCAAACAATATCGGCATACCAATTTCAAGCAAACCAAAGTGTGCATTCTCTTTCATTACACCAGGTGTAACCAAGATAAATACGTCGCTCCAGTGACCTACCAATATAACCGATGCACCAATTACCAAAGGCACAGTGCTGCGTTTGTTTCCGCGAGTCATAAACCATAAGAATGGGAAGAAGAAACACAATGCAAGGTTAAACCAGAAGTGAGTGCTGTAAGGGCCATCAAAACGGGCATTGTAATAGGTTACCTCTTCAGGTATGTTTGCGTACCAAATCAATAAGTACTGAGCCAACCAAATGTATGTCCAGAAAATACTGAAGGCAAACATGTATTTACCTAAATCGTGCAAATGTTCGCCGTTAACAAAGTTCAAATAACCTTGAGATTTAAGGAACAACACTAACAAGGTAAGAACAGCCATACCCGATACAAAACCTGTAGCAAAGTTATATACTGAATAGATGGTTGAAAACCAGTGTGCATCAACCGACATTACCAATAACCATGTTAGTATTGAGAATGCGAAAGCAAAGATGAAAGTGAAAGTTGCTGAAATACGGAACGATTTATTGAAGTGTTTCAAACCACCAACTTCATCTTCTTTCAAAGAGTTTTTGCGAATCAGGTAAGTGAATAGTATAAACAAACCCACGATTACGATAATACCGCCGTAAAGGAAACCACCGTTAAGAAACGCTGATTTGCCGGCAATAATAGAGTCGTAGTTTGGGCTGTTAGGGTCTGTTACCCCTTCGTGCATCCAGTGGTACAATTCATTTGCACCAAAAATTGCTGTTACTAATAGAGTTATTAAGGCTACAGGCAAATAAGCTCCCATAGCTTCAGGGATACGTTTAATTGCAGCTGACCAGCCTGCCTCTGCAAGGTAGTTTACGGCTACAAAGAAAGTACCCATGATAGAAATCAAGAAAAAGAACCAACTGTTAATAAGCAAGTTGCTCCAAATACGGGCGGTCCATGATGGTCCGTGGTGTGCATCAGCGTGTCCTGTTTCTTGACCTGCCGATACTAATGCCGCATGGTGTGCATCGTGGCTGCTTGCACCGCTTTTATGCATAATAATGCCTGCCACCGTAAGCACAAGGCCCACTGCAATAAGCACCATCACCCACATTTTGGTGCGGCTGCTCATCACATATCTTTCATCAGCTAATTGTATATTTTCGGTATGTGCCATTGCGGTTAGTTAGTTTTTAGGTAATTAATGTAATGGATAACTTCCCAACGTTGTTGGGGGGTAAGTACTGATGCGTATGAACCCATATTGTTCAAACCATAAGTAATGGTGTGGTATGCACCACCATCAGTAAGGTTAAGTATCCTTGCTGATTTGTATGAAGGAATACCTGCAACTTTTGCAGCTACAGGGCCTTTACCCAAACCGTCAACACCGTGGCAAGGAGCACAGTTAATGTTGTAAAGCCTCTTACCGTTTGCAAGAGATTTTTCAGTTAACTGAATAGGGTTTTGCAACATTTTTGAAGCTGAATCTTTACCGCCGATAGAATTGGCATAAGGATATTGCATCCACAAAAAGTTGTTTATTAATACATGGCCTGCTTCAAAATCTAAATCACGAGGGATAGAACCTTTTACAGGGTCACGCATGGTTTTACCATCTTTGGTAAGCATCACCGTTTTTCCGCTCACAGTTACCAATTGGAACTGTTTGCTTTCTAACTGGGTCATAGGCTCATATCCTTTTGATACATACATATCAGGTGCATATTCAACACCGGGATCATCACCGCCTGCTACACCGCAGCTTTGCAACATAACTGCTGCAGCCATAGCGGGTAGTATAAGCTTCAATATATTCTTTGTCATTTGCTTACTCCTTTCTCCCTTGTTTCAATAGCACCATTTTGCATCATCACACCGGCAATTTCTTCACGGCTGTGGTGTTGTTCATCCATGTTAATGGCTATGATATATAAATCGTCTGTCTGACGTAGGTCAACCAATTTCTCACGTTGACCGTGTACCATCCTGTTACGGTAAAAAAACAATATCATCATACCAAAAGCAGTAAACAACACGGTAAGCTCAAACGTTACAGGAATAAAGGCAGGTACATAACCACCGTTGGGTTTACCACCTATATTCATTGGCCAATCAAAAATGTTGGTGTACATTTCAAGCGTTACAGCTGATATGGTTCCGGTAAGGCCGCACAAAAATGCAGCAATTGTAAGACGGGTACGCTTAATGCCCACTGCCTTTTCTATACCGTGCACGGGGTGTGGGGTATAGCAATCCTCAACAGGCACACCCATATCCTTCATCTTGTAAGCTGATTTCAGGAATTGGTCGGCATCATCATAGATACCGTAAAGCATATTATTGGTTTTATTGCTCATCGCTTACTAAAAATTTCGTTATTAGTGGTTATCGTTATGATTGTGGTCGTGACTATGACCGTGGTCATCATGACCATGCTCGTCATCATGGTGTTTGTGAGGAAGGATTGATTTTACCTCAGCCATGTTGATTACAGGTAGGAACCTGCAGAACAAGAAGAAGAAGGTAAAGAACAAACCGAATGAACCCACAAATATACCTACCTCAGTTGGGGTTGGATAATACATAACCCAGCTTGAAGGAAGGTAATCACGGTGTAGTGAGGTTACGATAATTACAAAACGCTCAAACCACATACCGATGTTTACAATGATTGACATTACAAAAATGAACCAAGGTGTAGTACGTGCCCATTTAATCCAAAATACCTGAGGGGCAATAAGGTTACATGTCATCATACTCCAGTAAGCCCACCAGTACTCACCGCTCATACGGTTAAGGAACGCATACTGCTCATAGTTTACACCAGAGTACCAAGCGATAAAGAACTCAGTAATGTATGCCAAACCTACCATAGAACCGGTAAGCATTACGATTTTACACATTGCTTCTAAGTGACCCGATGTGATGTAGTTTTCGTAGTTCATTACCTTACGGGCAATAACCAACAGCGTTAACACCATACCGAAACCTGAGAAGATAGCACCCGCAACGAAATATGGCGGGAAGATGGTAGTGTGCCATCCGGGAACTATTGAGGTAGCAAAGTCCATAGATACGATGGTGTGCACCGAAAGTACCAGAGGAGTTGAAATACCTGCCAAAATCAACGATACAACTTCGTAACGTGCCCAAGTACGTACTGAACCATCCCAGCCCATAGCAAAGAAGTGGTACATAAATTTACGAACTTTGGTTGTAGCACGGTCACGTACTGAAGCAATATCAGGAATCAAACCCAAGTACCAAAACAATAGTGATACTGAGAAGTAAGTTGATATCGCAAATACGTCCCAAAGCAATGGTGAGTTAAAGTTTACCCACAACGAACCAAATGCGTTAGGCATTGGTAGCGCCCAGTAAGGTCCAATCCATACCCTACCCATGTGAAACAAAGGGAATATGGCGGCACACATTACCGCGAAAATTGTCATCGCTTCAGCTGAACGGTTGATAGACATCCTCCATTTTTGGCGGAACAGCAAAAGGATTGCTGAAATCAGGGTTCCGGCGTGACCGATACCCACCCAAAACACGAAGTTGGTGATATCCCAAGCCCAGCCTACAGTTTTGTTGATACCCCACAAGCCTAAACCTTGTGTTGATGATGTCCACAAATTCCATAGCAGTAGCCCTAAACAAAATACCGAAATGATGAAACCTATCCACCAGGCTTTGGTGGGCTTGTTTTCCATTGGGCGGCAAATGTCGCGGGTTACATCAGCTACCGTTTTTCCTCCTGTTACAAGCGGTTCTCTTATGGGAGATTCGTACATGGCTTATATATTCTTGTTAAGTGTAACTTTCTTTTTAATTAATTATTAATGAGCGTGTTCGTGCTCAGCTTTCTTTTCAGTTTTGGTTGCGTGTGCAGCACCTATTTCTTCGGTGTTGCGAACTTGTGTCATATACACAACCGCAGGCTGAACGTTCAATTCATCCAACATGTGGTAAGCACGTTCGTTGCGGTACAAGCGTGAGATTTCGCTTTCAGGATCTTTCAAATCACCAAAAACAATAGCACCTGATGCGCAAGATTGTTGACAAGCTACTTTCACATCACCGTCTTTTAGTTTGCGGTTTTGCAACTTAGCTTGAAGTTTACCGTATTGGATACGTTGAATACAGAATGAGCATTTCTCCATAACACCTCGGGTACGAACGGTAACATCGGGGTTGATAACCATTTTACCCAAGTCGTTATTCATGTAATAATCAAACTTGTTATTGTCGTTATAACGGAACCAGTTGAAACGGCGCACTTTGTATGGGCAGTTGTTTGCACAATACTTAGTACCGATACAACGGTTGTAAGTCATTTGGTTCAAACCTTCGTTGCTGTGAGTTGTAGCAAGTACAGGACACACAGTTTCGCAAGGAGCGTGACCGCAATGTTGACACATCATAGGAACGTGTGATACGCTCACGTTGTCATACATTTCAGGGTGATCTAAGTAACCATCTGTTTCACCGATACCCAAATCACCGGCTTTAGTGAAACCGGCACCCAGTTGTTTATCTTCAGGGTTTGGAGTAGTTGGAGAGAAACGGTAGTAACGGTCGATACGTATCCAGTGCATTTCACGACGACGACGTACTTCATCACGACCTACAACAGGAACGTTGTTCTCAGCATTACAACTTACGATACAAGCACCGCAACCGGTACAAGCATTCAAGTCGATTGCCATACCCCATTTGTGGCCTTTGTTATCGTGTTCTTCCCAAAGGGTGTAGTACTGACCGTTGTTTTTAGGGTCGCGGATAAGCCCGTGGTGATCGTGATTACCTGAACGTGGGTCACGTTGGTATGCAGGCAAGCTGGTTTCTTTCACTAAATCCCTGCCCTCAATAGAGTGGTGGGTTTGGGTGCGAGCCAACTCATAGCGAGCGCTGCCTTTTTCCAATTTAACACCGGCTGATGTTACGTTGGTTATCGCATCATTTTTGTAGCTGCGTGCCGGGAATACATCCACACCACCTGCTTCTTTTGCAACTTTACCACCCTCTTTGCGTCCGTAACCTAATGCGATAGCAACAGTGTTACGTGCTTGACCGGGTTGGATAATTACAGGAACGTTTTCAAACTTAACGCTACCTACAGTAACGTTAACTGTATCGCCTTCTTTAACCTTAATAAGGTCAGCATTGTATTTAGAAAGGCTGGCAAAGTTATCCCAAGTTACTTTGCTGATAGGATCTGGCAATTCTTGCAACCAAGGGTTGTTAGCATCACGACCGTCGCGTAGTGCGCTGCTTTCGTAAGCAACAAACTCTAACTCAGCGTCAGCAGCACCTTTGGCAATTTTGCTCGCCATTTCGCCCATATTGGCAGCTGAAGTAACCGCAGTAGTAGCTATAGCAGTCATTTCAAACACACCATTCTGGATGCTTTCGTTCCACATTTGTGAAAACGAAGTGTATTTGCTTTGCAAACCAAACATTTTGGTTTGCCAGTTATTTTTAATGTAATCGTAAGCCGCAGTGTTGTTACCTGCCCATACTAAGATGCTTTCAAGCACTTGGCGGGTTTCAAACACGCGTTGCATGGTAGGTTGCGTAAATGCAAAATACCCTGCTTTGGTTTCGTTATCACCCCAGCTCTCTAAGTAGTGGTTATCAGGGGTAAGGTATTGGCAAAGTTTAGCAGTTTCATCAATGCTGTATGCTGCGCTAACAGACAATTCAGCCTTTTTAATACCTGCTTCAAACTTCTTAGCATTGTAGTAAGTATATGCAGGGTTGATACCGTGCATGATAACAGCCTTAACAGTGCCGTTGTTCAACTCATCTACAAACTTCTCAAACGTATCATCGGTAGCACTGTATTGTTTTGAGTAGTTATCCAAATCAATAGTAGTACCGTAGTTGCCAAGCATCAAGTTGATACCGTTTACAACACACTGTGTGTAATGATCGTTGCTACCGCTTACTACCACACAATTTCCTTTGTTTTTCCAAAGGTCGGCAGCAGCATTGCCTATTGAGTTACCACCCAATTCTTTAGCACCGCTTGCTATAGCATCAACACCGGCTAGTTTAGCAACAGCATTGTACAATGCCACTACGTATTCGCCTTGTTTTGATGGCTTGATGGGCATACGCACATCAGCATTAGAACCGGTAAGAGAAAGAGTAGCTTCAAATTGGTAGTGACGTGAAATTTCTTTTTCACCGTTTAACAACCTACGGTTTCTAGACCATTGGTAAGTAAATTCGGTTGGAGAAATCCAAGTACCCAAAAAGTCAGCTTCAAAGCTCACAATCACTTTAGCCTTATCAAACTTGTATGATGGGATTACTGCTTTTCCAAAACACATTTTGTTGGCATTAAGAATGCCTGAATACGATACTGCATCGTATTGAACGTGTTGTGTAGTTGGATACTTAGCAGTAAACTCAGCAATAGCGCTTAGCATTGAGGGGCTGTTTACCGAACCTGTTACGATACGGATTGCACCACCTGCAGCAGCAATTTTGGTAAGTTTATCAGTAATTTCTTTATCTACAGTTTTCCAGTCGCTTGCTTTGCCGTCTTTCATCGGGGCATCAAGCCTTTCTGAATCGTACAAGCTCAACAGCGATGCGTGCCCTGCGGCATCAACACCACCACCGGTAAAACCTTTGTTGTTGCCTTCTATTTTAATAGGGCGACCTTCACGGGTTTTTACCAATATAGGCTGACCTTCGTAGGCAGTAGCATACCAGTTGGGTATACCTGGGTTCACCTCTTCAGGCTTTGTAACATAGGGTATAACATTTTTAACAGGGGCTGTGTTACAGGCTGCCAAGGCAACGGCTGAAACACTAAACCCGAAGTATTTAAGGAAATCCCTGCGGTTCGACGAAAGGCTCATTGTGCTTTCGCTAAACACTTCGTCAAGCGGAAGGCCTTCGGCAAACTCGTTTTTGTTTGCTTGAACAAAACCGGGTTCCCTGTTCAGTTCCTCTAAACCTTTCCAGTATTTAGTTTTATTTTCCATCTAACGTTTATTATGATGAAGGTTTATTTCTCAGAATTTAATGTGTGAGGTTGGTAATCTTTGTTACTTAACTATTAATAGTGGCATTTACCACATTCCAAACCACCGTTCATGGCTACTGTCAAACCTTTACGGCCCATGCCTTTAAGGTCTTTGTGAAGTTTTTCGTAGTAGTCGTTGTTTTCAACGTCAATTTTAGCTTCACGGTGACAGTTTACGCACCATCCCATTTGTAGGCTGGCAAACTGCTCAACTTTCTTCATGGTTTCAATTGGTCCGTGGCAAGTTTGGCACTCAAGTTTGCCCACGCTTACGTGTTGTGCGTGGTTAAAGTATGCGTGGTCGGGTAGGTTGTGTATACGCACCCATTTAATTGGGGTATTGTTTTTATACGCGTCGCGTATTTTTTGAATTTCAGGAGAAACTTCACCGTTGTATTTGGCAGAAGCGTCAACACTCTTGTGACAGTTCATACAAGTGTTTACTGAAGGTACACTTGCCTGCTTACTGATTGAAGCAGTAGAGTGACAGAACTGGCAATCCATTTTGTATTCGCCGGCGTGCAAGCTGTGGTCAAATGCAATAGGCTGAACAGGAGCATAACCTTGTTGTACACCTATCTCTTCGTTTGCATATTTAAAGTACGCACCACCGCCTATAACACCTACAATAAGTACTAATACAAGTACAGTAATGGTAGGGTTTAAGTTTTTAACCCAAGGGGTAAACTTGCTTTCATACCACGAAGGTTGGTTCAACTCTTCCTCTTCGGGGAATTTGGCAGCAAGCATCTTTTTCATCATAGCCTGTACCCTTGATAATAGTAAGCCCATCACAAGTAGTACAAAGGCTAGTACTAATAAGATTATCATAGTGGTTGAACTATAAAAACCTTCATCCTTTTTAGAAGATACTGTTGAAGTAGCTTCAGTTGATGTTGAAGCACCGCCTTCAGCAGGAGCTGCTGCGGCAGTAGCTACAGGAGCAGACTCAACATACTTAAGGATTGATTTGATTTGGTTATCGCTAAGGAAACCAAACTCAGTCATGTTTGCTTTGTTGTTCTCTTCGTACAATTTCACAGCAACGGGGTCGCCAGAGGCAATCATTGCGGGTGAGTTTTTAATCCACTTTAACAACCAATCTTCTTTACGACGTTTAGTAACGTCGCGAAGGTTTGGTCCCACACTTTTAGCCCCGTCAATCACGTGGCATGAAGTACAGTTCTCGTTAAATAATTTTTCGCCTTCGGCAACATCTTGTGCCAAAATAGGGGTAGTAGCGAAAATGCCTAAGGCTAAGGGTAATATTAGAAGGCGTTTAAGCGTTGAAGTATGCACCATATACTCTCTTTAAGTTTTTTAAAAACTCGCGGCTCCGTAGGTTATTACTACTACTTTTACCGTGTTTTGGGCGCAAATATAGTGTGCAAAAACATTGACTGACTAAAAAAAATACACATTTCTTTAATTTAAAACACGTCTAAATAATGTTTACAAAAAACTGACAAACAATTATTTAACTGTTATAAATGACAAATAAGAGCAGGGAGATTTATGAAGGTAGTTTCACAACGTCTAACGAAGTGAACACTGAATTGTTGCTGATGAACTCAGGAACAATCTGTTTCATCTTACGAACGATGAGCTCGGTGTCCCTTACATTAAGCAACTCGATAAGCGCAGTTACTTCTTCTTGGATCACCTCGTAGTGGTAGGGTTTAATTTTTGCAATTGTAATTTTAGGGTGATGCGTTGGCAAAGTGTTTTCCGCATCATTCAACAGCTCTTCCATCAGTTTCTCACCCGGACGCAAGCCGGTAAATTCTATACTGATATCTTTACCCAAAGTAAGCCCTGATAGTTTTATCATCTTCTTGGCCAAATCAACAATCTTCACGCTCTGTCCCATGTCAAAAATAAATATCTCTCCTCCCCTGCCCATATTACCGGCTTCAATCACCAGTTGGCAAGCTTCAGGAATAGTCATAAAATAACGGGTGATTTCAGGGTGTGTAACGGTTATCGGGCCTCCTTCGGCTATTTGTTTCTTGAATAATGGAATTACCGAGCCGTTTGAGCCTAATACATTGCCAAAACGGGTAGTAATAAATCGGGTAGTGGTATTGCCTTCCCAATTGTTCAATGATTGAACGTAAATCTCAGCAATGCGTTTGCTGGCCCCCATAACGTTGGTAGGGTTTACTGCCTTATCGGTAGATACCATTACAAACTTACGGATACCGTATTTCACAGCAAGGTCAGCAAGCGTTTTGGTACCGCCCACGTTCGTATTAATAGCCTCATCGGGGTTGTTCTCCATCAACGGCACATGTTTGTATGCAGCAGCATGGTAAATAATATCGGGCTTATAATTGGCTATTATATATTCTATCTTTTCGTGGCAGCGGATGTCTGCCATAATAATATCAACCGTTTTGCTGAACCCATGATGTTTGAACAGTTCCTTAAGTCTACCCTCCAATTCATACAAAGGTGTTTCAGCTTGGTCAACCAATACCAATTTGTTAGGGTAAAAGGGTATTAATTGGCGTACAATTTCACTACCTATAGAACCGGCAGCACCGGTAATCATTATTGTTTTACCCTTGATGTTCTCGCTTATTTTCTCAAGGTCAAGTTGTATCTCATCCCTTTCAAGCAACTCTTCAATGTTTACCTTTTTAAACTGGCTAAAACTCAACTCACCGTTAATCCATTTTTCAACGGGAGGGATTACTTTAATCTTTACGTTCAGGGCAAGGCAAGCCTCGATAATATCTTTTTTACGTTGCTTGGTAATGTTTTGGATAGAGATAATCACCTCGTCCACTTTATTATCACGCAATAACTTCTCAAGATGTGTTTCAGTATGGTAAATAGGCACCCCGTCGATACGTTTTTTTGCTTTTGAGGGGTTGTCATCCACAAAGGCAATAACACGCTGGCGGTTTTTGGTTTCTTGCTCTAACGTACGTTTAGTAATAAGTCCTGAATCGCCTGCACCGTAAATAATAACATTCAATTTACCGATACCGTTGCCATTAACACCTCCATCGCTTTTTGTGATTTGCTTATACAAATGTTTGTAGGCAAAACGCGAAGAAGTCATTAATACCAATGAGATAAAGAAATCTATAATTACTACTGAATGGGGAATTATAAAATGGTTGATTGCGGGAAGGCTATTTGCAACGATGTTGGTGGCTACAAGCACCATGCTGCCCACTAAAAGAGTAACAAAAATACGGATGATATCCTGAGTACCTGAGTAACGAACAATACCGTGGTAAGTTTTGGTAAGATAGAATGAGACAAAACGAACAGTTAGGAACACCGGAATTGCGGCGTACAACGCTGTATAGTTTTCAGACGTCAATATAAAATTATGACGCAGGTAATGGGCTACAACAAACGAAAAAAGACATATGCTTAAATCTATAAGCAATATTACCCAGCGGGGTATATGACTTTTTGACGGTTTTTTCAGCACGTTATCCCAATTCATGTTACAAAATTATATTTATATCATCAAGTAATTTCCAGTCTATTATCTAAACAACGATCAACTTTCTACGGGTAGGGGTTTTTCTTGTGCGAGTGGCGTGATGAAGGATGACGGAATATTAACCAATACCGATTGATTAATGTACTCTATCCTTATCGAAGCTCTCTTTTCACCGCGGTATTCTACCATCTCCCCTTTTATCCCCATCATCGGGCCGGCCAAAATTTCTATTGGCGTTCCGGGTTTTAAGTTTTCAGCTACTTCAATGGTATCCGAAAACTCAGCTAACAGCATTTTTATTGTTTCAATCTCACGTTCGGGAATTGGCACTGCCTTACCCGAAAATGTTATAAAACGTACAACACCATGTATATTAAGAACGTTGAAATAATTTGACGGGTCAATTTTAACGAATATATACGATTTAAAAAGGGGTTCTATAACCCATTTTTTACGATCACTCCACCTTTTTAATTGTTTAGTTAATGGGAGATAATATTCAAAACCGGCCTGTTCAAACCTCTCCGCAACTTTCTTTTCAGCACGCGGGGTGGTATATATCGCATACCAATTTTTAAACGCTGTTGAACTTTCCATAGGCCAAAGTCAGCTTTTATACCTTATGACGGTTAAAAGTAAATAACACTCCTTAATATTAGCTACACAAAATTATACCTTTTATTCTTAAAGTATTAGACTTTAATATTATCAAAGGTTGTAAAATTATCCGTTTTGTTTTTCTTTCATTATTGCAAAGCGCAGTAACAGGGCTCCCAGCAGCAAAAACATAATCATTGCTACAAGGTCAGCATATGTTCCCATACCTTCTGCAACCCCGCTGTTCAGCCATACCATCAAACTCACTTCACCATCCGCACCCTGTATGGTTTTTGCAGTAAGAAACGCTATCAAAATACCAGTAAGCGAACCTCCGGCAATCAGCCCCGAGCTAAACAAAGCGCCCGAACCTATATCGCTTTCTTCGCCTTTGCGCTTGGTTATCTTGTCTGAAAGCCATTTAACCATACCACCTATAAATATAGGCGTGGTGCTGCTAAGCGGCAAATATGCACCCACGGCAAATGCTAGTGAACTGATACCGCACAACTCTACCACCGCTGAAATACCCATGCCAATAATTACAAGTCCCCAAGGCAAATCATTACTCAAAAGTCCTTTGATAACGGTTGACATAAGGGTTGCTTGCGGAGCAGGAAGCGGTTTGGCGTGCTCGGCAGTAGGTTCACCAATACCTATGGCATCGTTTAACAACATTAGGGTAAACCCAATGGCAACAACGGATACCAACACCCCAATAAGTAAACCAAGTTGCTGCTTTATAGGAGTTGCTCCTACAATAAAACCTGTTTTCAAATCCTGAGAGGTAGCCCCCGCATTGGCCGATGCAATACAAACGATTGAACCCACCACCAATGCAATGGGTTGGTAAGCATCACCACTCCATCCTATACCTACAAATATCAACGCAGTAGCCATCAGTGTAGCTATGGTCATACCCGATATAGGGTTAGATGAAGAACCGATGAGCCCCACAATACGTGAAGACACCGTTACAAAGAAGAACCCGAACACAACAATCATTACTGATGAAAGCCAGTTTACAGGTAATCCCGGCATCACTGCCATAAATACGATAAGAAACAAGCTGCCTGCAACCACCCAAATCAAAGGCATATCCTTTTCAGTACGGGTTTTTGCCTCAGCGTTATTTTTTTGATTTTTTAAATCTTTAAATGAATCTCGAAAAGCAGATACAATGGTAGGAAGGGTCTTTATCAAAGTCATTACACCACCAAAGGTTACTGCACCGGCACCAATGTAACGGATGTATTTGCTCCATATCTCATCGGCACTCATGTCTGCTATTAGTTTCACTTTTTCAGGCAACAAAGGCACAGTAAGGTAATCCCCGATAAATGTAATTAAGGGGATTAGCACTAACCACGATAATACACCGCCCGCAACCATTACCCCTGAAATGCTGGGACCTATGATATATCCCACTCCTAACAACTCAGGAGTGATTTCACCATTTACCGTCCCGTTGGGAAGTGCAGATTTGCGACTGAATACGATTTGGGGTACATCTTTCCAAAACCCGAAAACAGTCATTAATACTTTGTATAAAAAGGCTACGCCTAAACCGTAATACACTTTTTTGGCAAGGTTTCCGCCCTTTTCACCCGCAACTAAAACGTCGGCACAAGCAGTACCTTCGGGATAAGGTAGATTTCCGTGTTCTTTAACAATCAACGAACGACGCAAAGGCACCATAAACAACACCCCTAAAATACCACCGCAAAGGGCAAGAATAAAGATGGTGAAGTAGTTAAAGTAATCGATACCGCCTGAAAGAAACAACAAGGCAGGTATAGTAAATACCACCCCGGCTGCTACCGATTCTCCGGCAGAACCTATAGTTTGTACGATGTTACTTTCTAGAATGGTGGCATTGCCAATTTTTTTGAAAATAGAAATTGCCAATACTGCAATGGGAATGGAGGCACTTACCGTTAAGCCTACTTTAAGACCCAGATAAACAGTTGCTGCCCCGAATATAATGCCGAAAACAGCACCTAATATGATAGCTTTGGGAGTAAACTCAGGAATAAAGTCTTTAGCGGCTATGTATGGCTTAAACTCTTTATTGTTTTTTTCTTCCTCCATCTTAACAATTACATATAACAATCAAAAATAGTGAAATGGAACTATACAACGCATATAAAATAATAAGCAATTCGATTTGTTCGAATTGCTTATTATTCAGAATGTTGTTCTAATTAACTAAGCCTTTCTGAAAGAACTTTCTTCAGCCAGCGTAGTAATATCAGCATTAGTATTGCTGAAAAGCCTAACAAAACAAAATTTACTAAGAAAAAGTTAGTCTTGTCTTCGTATTTATCCCACATCGAAGCCAAAACACCTGAAAGCTTGTTTCCAATAGATGTAGAAAGGAACCAGCCTCCCATCATCAATGAAGTAATATGGGGCGGACTTACTTTTGAAACTAGTGATAATCCCATGGGACTTAGAAATAACTCGCCTATGGTGATTACACCATACGATGCAATTAACCACCACGTTGAAGCTTTCTCAACCCCGTTGTTTGAAGCATACACAGCACCCACCATTACCAATGTTGATAGTGCAGAAATAACGAGACCCCAAGCAATTTTTGTAGGTGTTGAAGGCTCTTTATTTTTACGGCGCAAATAAGCAAAAAACGCAACCACCAAAGGTGTCAACAATATTACCCAGCCCGGATTAATAGACTGGCTGATGTTGGTTGCCCACACGCTTATCTTACTTCCCTCTTGAGGTAGTTTTTCAGGGGCCATGTTTTTAAAATATGGCGGGTAGTTAAACTCTTTCACCACTACCCCGTTTTCTTTTGATATCCTAAACTGATCATCATATAAGGCAACACTGTCTTTACTGTATGTGATGGTTTGGGCTCCTTTAATAGTTTCAAACGCAGTTTGCGATGCACCGCTCAATTCGCGGTCGGTGTATCTGTCCGCCCATGTTGTTAGTGCAGAACCGTTTTGTTTAAATACCGCCCAAAAAAGAATTACAACAGTAAATATTGCAAGTAATGCTGCTATTGGCTTCTTTTCATTTGCGGCAGCTTTGGTGTACAATGTTCCGAAAAAGTAGATAACGGGTATGCATGAGAAGATAAAGGCATCTGTTGAATCGGATCCGAATATACTTCCTGGTAAAAACCAGCCCAGTAAACCTGCAACAATAGATGGCAGTAATATCACAAGAGTTAGTTTCGACATCGGCATATCGCCTTCCTTTACCCCTTTTTTTACATCGGCATGTGCATAGTGTTTTGTACCTACCAAGAATACAATAATGCCTATAAACATACCTACCCCGGCTGCCATAAACGCATAGCTCCATCCCAGCATAATGTATAACGCTGCTCCAAAAAAGTTACAGATAAAGGCCCCAACATTTATACCCATGTAAAAAATGTTATAGCCATCGTCTTTCTTATCCTTAAACTCCGGTGTAGAATACACATTACCTAGTAACGTAGAGATATTGGGTTTAAAAAAACCATTACCAAGAATCACCAACGTCATTGATAGATAAAGCATGGGCAAATTATGTATTCCCATCATACAATATCCAACACCCATCATTATTCCGCCTGCAATTATTGATTTACGATAACCAAAATAACGGTCGGCAAGAAGTCCGCCCAAAAACGGAGTTAAAAAAACAAGGGCAATAAAAGTTCCGTAAAGGTCTGCTGCTTCGGCTTCTGTCATTGCAAAGCCTGCTTTTACATCTTTAAGATACAATGTAAAGATGCCTATCATCAGATAATAACCAAACCGTTCCCACATTTCAGTAAAAAACAGGAATGGCAATGCTACCGGGTGTTTTCTTTCCATAGTTAAAATAAAAAAGCCTCGCATGTCGCAAGGCTTTGGTTTAAAATCATTATTAAATTATTGAACGCCGTGCATCATGCGCAACAATACTTTGCGAATTGCAAACAATATAATTGCAGCTGCACCGGCCATGTAAACAAATATCATAAAGAAATCAAAGAGAGTGTTTATCTGCATACCCAAAAACGATGGTTTCACAGGTTGCAAATTCCAAACTTCAAGTTTTTCTTCCGCTACATCTCCTTCTTTGGTCTTTTTAATATCTTTTTTATACCCTACTAAAAACTTCCCGTCTTCGCTAACTACAGCTTTTTCAAACTTTGAATTAATAGTACGGATAAGTTTAAGATGATATACAGAAATCTCTTTGGTTCCGTTTGTCAGCTCAAGTGCAGAAACATTTTCCTTTTTCTCGTCTAATGTAAACTTAGCTGTTGGCAGTTTGGTGTTTTCTTTAGCAGATAAGCTCCAAACAGCGGTATCAATAGCTTGTGAACCTACAGTTTTTATAATGCTGTCAGCTCCCTGCGCTACAGTTTCAATTTTAACTTCTTCAGGATACAAAGCACTTAATTCACCGGCAAATTTATTTGCAGTTGCAATGCCCATAAACCAAACACCCATTAGCAACGACACAAAACGTATTGGAGCTAATTTTACAACCATTGAAAGGCCTATAGGTGAAAGGCAAAGCTCGCCGATGGTGTGTATAAGGTATAACCCCACCAACCAAATCATGCTTACTTTATCCCAAGGTTGAACACCGTATACACCCCAAGCTATAAATAAATAGCCCAAAGCCAAAAAGCCTAAACCCATTGATTGTTTAACAGGCGAGGCGGGTTCTTTACCCTTGTTGCCTAATGTAGTCCAAACAGCAACTGCAACGGGTGCAAGTACAACAATGAACAAGGCGTTAAATACTTGGAAGAAGCTGGCCGGCATTGTCCAACCGAATATGACGCGGTTGGTTTGCTCTTGGGCAAAGAAGGTTAGTGATGCCCCTGCTTGCTCAAACGCGCTCCAAAAGAATATAACAAAGAAAGCTACAATGTATATAACCAGAATACGGTCTTTTTCTATCTTAGTTAGTGATGGGTCGCTGATAATAAATACAGGAAGCACAATGCAGCTTGAAAATATTACAGCCCCAATGATATCAAACTCTAATACTTTATAAAATACAAAGAACAAACCTACCAATGCCAATAAAGCAGCACCAATTTTAGCAGGACTCATTTTTGCGCTTTCTTTGGTTTCATTTTGCCTGTTGAAAGCCAATTTAGGAGGCAATCCTACTGCATGGCCTTCAGGAGAAACGATGTACTTATTTTTAAGCATTACAAAAGCCACAAGACTGATAATCATACCAATACAAGCAGCTAGGAAGCCCCATTTGAAGGCTTCAGGAACAACTGCGCCGGTCTCTGTATATTGTTCACCCAAACCACCGCAAACCAGTGGGGCAAGCAAGGCGCCTAAGTTTATCCCTTGGTAAAATATTGTAAACGCTGAATCTACACGACGGTCACCCTCAGGGTATAATTGACCTACCATTGTAGAAATATTGGGTTTAAAGAAACCGTTACCAAATATCAGAAAGCCTAATCCTGTGTACATGGCCAATTTGGCAGTATCCGGATTTTCATAAAGCCCTCCGCTTGTAAACATAAAAAACTGCCCGATGGCCATCAACACACCCCCGAAAATTATCGAGCGGCGGTTTCCCCAGTAACGATCGGCAATATATCCTCCCAATAAAGGAGTTAGATATACTAAACCTGTGTAACTACCATAAATCTGCGAAGCCAAAGCCTTATCAAAAAGCAGTGCATTAACCATGTATAAGGTAAAAATTGCACGCATCCCATAATAGCTGAATCGCTCCCACATTTCAGTGAAATACAACAGGTATAAACCTGCCGGATGTTTGGATGAAGAGTTGCTCATTGTGTATTCCAGATATTAAATTTTCGTAAAACTAACTGTTAAATTATAAAAAGCAAACTTTTAAAGTTTTTCAAGTACAAACGCAGTGATGCGGCTGAATAGGTGATAGCGGGTCATTCTGCCTCCAATGCCGTGATTTTTATTCGGATAAAATTCACTGTCAAACTTAACTCCGGCGTTTATCATGGCATTCACCATTTCTACCGTGTTCTGAAAATGAACGTTATCATCGGCTGTACCGTGTATAATTAGGTAATTACCTTTTATCTTTTTCACATGGTTGATAGGAGAGTTATCATCATAACCTGCTCCGTTTTCAGCAGGGGTACGCATAAAACGCTCGGTATAAATGTTGTCGTAGTACCTCCAGTTGGTTACCGGTGCTACTGCAACGGCAGCTTTAAACACATCTGCTCCTTTACTAATACACAATGAAGACATATAACCGCCAAAACTCCAGCCCCAAATACCAATGCGACCGGCATCAATAAAGTTTTGCTTACCAAAAAACTTAGCAGCCTCTATTTGGTCAATCGTTTCATACTTACCTAATTGTTGGTAAGTCATTTTCTTAAACTCTTCTCCCCTTGCGCCTGTTCCGCGGTTGTCAACGCAGGCAATAACATACCCTTGCTGCGCAAGGTATTGATACCACAGGTAGTTACTGCCGCCCCAACGGTTTACTGTTTGCTGGCTACCGGGTCCGCCGTAAACAAACATCAACAAAGGGTACTTTTTATTAGGGTCAAAGTTGGCAGGCTTAATCATCCAATAGTTTAGCTCAACATTTTCGCTTGTTGTAAGCGTTGCAAACTCAGCGGGAGCAAAACCGTATTCCGTCATTTTTGCGGCTAAGTCTTTGTTGTTTGCTAACTCACGCACAAGCTCACCTTTATTATTCCAAATGGCTTGGGTATAAGGTACACCCAACGCCGACTCCATATCCATATAGTAGGTATAGGTGGGGTTAAAGGTTATCATGTGATAGCCTTTGTTTTTGGTTATTTGCTTTTTGTTTTTACCGTCAATTCCTATGCTGTACAAATACCTTTCAGTCGGGCTAATTTCAGTCGAAGTGAAATAGAGCAATTTCTTTTTAGTGTCGTACCCCAAAAAGCCGTCAACCTCCCAAGTTCCTTTGGTTAGTTGGCGTACTTCTTTTCCGTCCATACCATACAGGTACAAATGGTTGTAACCGTCTTTTTCGCTGGTAATGATAAACTGTTTACCGTCGGCCAAAAACGTAAGGTTATCGTTGATGTCTATATAATACTTGTTTTCTTCGCTGTATAACGTTCTGATTGAGCCTGTAGTAGCATCTGCGGCCAACAGTTCAAACTTATTCTGGTGGCGGTTCAATCGCTGAAACGATAACACATTAGCATCGGTAGTCCATTTAATGCGGGGAATGTATTGGTCGTTTTGGCTGCCTTCGGCTAAATCAATAGTGTTGTTGGTCGCTAAATCATAGATTTTTACATCTACTACTGAGTTTGCTTCACCTGCTTTGGGGTATTTAAAAACATCTTGCGATGGGTAAAGGCTGCCGTACATATCCATGCTAAACTTCTTTACAGCACTTTCGTCAAAACGGTAAAACGCTATTTTGGTTCCGTTGGCGTTCCAATCAAACCCTTTACTCATCGTAAACTCTTCTTCGTACACCCAATCAACCCCACCGTTTATAATCGCATCTTCTTTCCCATCGGTAGTTATTTGGCGGGTTTGGCCGCTTTTATAATCAGTATAGTAAAGGTTGTTGTCTTTTACATAGGCTATCTTATTACCATCGGGCGAAAAGCTTGCATACATTACCTTATCAGCCGCAACGGGGTATGCTTTCTTTTCCTTCAAGTCCCACACGTAGTATTTGCTGCGGGTACTGTGACGGTAGATATGTTCTGTAGCTAAGCTGATAAGTATTTTGGTTTCATCACCGCTAAATTCATAACCGTATGAAGCTGCATCCTGACCCAAACCCAAATCATACGGATTAAACACCGTTTGCACTTTAACCCCTGTTTTGTACGAGTATTTTACTACAAATAGGGTGTCATCCCCTTCGTAATTATAGTAGTTCTCACCATCCGCTGAAGGCACAAACCCCGACACGGTATTCATTCTGAAGGTGTTATTCAGAAATATATCCTCAAGAGTGATTTTTTTCTGGGCTATACTGCTAAGAGTAAGCAGGGCTGCAACAATCAGCAAATTGTATTTTCTCATACTGCGTAGTGTTTTGCAAAAGTTTCAAACCTAATGGTTTTGGAGTAAAAATGTAGTGATTTAGATAAAAATAGCCCGTTTTGCCTACCAATTGCATTATAGCCAAATACACTATAAAAGCTACCTGCTTAAAAATCTTAACTTTACCTTTTAAAACACATTAAACTTTCGTAATACATAAAAATAGGCATAGTATGTGTGGCAAGAAGTAGTCTTTCCACGCCTAATTTAAAGTTTAAACATTAAAAATAATCCCTAAACATGAGGCACACACAGGCTCTACTAGTGGCCATAACCAATATACTACTACTAACATTAGCAACAAGTTGCGGAAGCAGCGACGGCAAAAATGCCCCCGGGGCAGCAGGAGCCAAACGTCCGCCAACTGCAATAAATGCATTTATTGCCCGCACCCAAAACATCACAAGCACAGTAAACGCATCGGGAACCTTGCTTGCAAACGAGGAAGTTGAAATACGTCCTGAACTGCAATTGCGCGTAGTGAACCTTTATTTTGAAGAAGGTTCTAACGTAACCAAAGGGCAACTTTTGGTGAAATTGGATGATGCGGATATTGTGGCGCAACTGAAAAAAGCACAGGCACAACAAGCACTTACCCAGAAAAATGTAGACAGGCTGGCGGAGTTGCTAAAGATTAACGGGGTGAGCAAACAAGAATACGATGCTGCACAAACCCAACAAAAAAGCTACGACGCCGATATCGAAGCATTAAAGAACCAGTTGCGTAAAACAGAAATACGCGCCCCCTTTAGCGGGCAGATTGGTTTGCGTAACATTAGCGAAGGGGCTTATGTAACCCCGCAAACACTTATTGCCACATTGCAGCAACTAAGTACGCTAAAAATTGATTTTGCAATCCCTGAAAAGTATGCCCAATCAATAAAAAACAACAGCCGTTTACAGTTTATCATCGATGGTTTTAAAGATACGTTTGATGCAACGGTATTTGCCATAGAACCCAAAATTGATGTGGCCACCCGCAACATTAAAGTGCGCGCCCGCACCCAAAACACAAGTGGTAAGTTATTGCCCGGTATGTTTGCCAACGTAAGCCTGGGCATTGCAAGCCACCAAAATGCGGTAATGGTACCTACCCAAGCCATTATGCCGATAGCAAGGGGCAAACAGGTAATTGTGGTAAAAGCCGGTAAAGCAACCTATGTACCCGTAGAAACAGGCCTGCGCGATGCTGACCTGGTGGAAATTACAAGCGGCATACAAGTGGGTGATACCGTTGTTACTACAGGGCTAATGCAATTGAAACCCAACGGTGATGTAAAAGTGGCCAAAATTGTAAAATAAGGAGGGCGTAATGAGTTTATCATCACTGAGTTTAAAAAGGCCCATACTTGCCACAGTAATGTCTATCATTATTGTGCTGTTCGGGTTGATAGGATTTAATTTTTTGGGGGTGAGGGAATATCCCTCGGTCGACCCTCCCATTATAACCGTCCGTACTGCTTATACCGGTGCTAATGCCGATGTAATCGAGTCACAAATTACCGAGCCGCTTGAAAAAGCAATTAACGGTATCGAAGGTATACGCACCATTTCGTCGTCAAGCAACCAAGGTTCCAGCGTTATTTCGGTAGAGTTTGATTTGAACTCAGACTTAGAAGCTGCTGCCAACGATGTGCGTGATAAAGTATCGCAAGCACAACGTCAATTGCCCGAAGATATTGATGCTCCGCCCATTGTATCAAAAGCCGATGCAAACAGCGATGCAATCATATCCATGACGGTAAAAAGCGATACCCGCAACCAATTGGAAGTGTGCGACTATGCCACCAACGTGTTGCAAGAGCGCTTGCAAACCATACCCGGTGTGAGTGGAATACAGATTTGGGGTGAAAAGAAATATGCCATGCGTATTTGGTTCGACCCGATGAAATTGGCGGCCAAACAACTTTCGCTAAACGATATTCAGTCAGCCTTAAACCGCGAGAATATCGAGCTTCCATCCGGTAAAATTGCAGGTAACGCCACTGAACTAACTGTTAAAACATCAGGCCTGTTAGTTACCGAAGAGGATTTTAACAACCTTATTATTAAAACCGATGCCAACAGTATCGTGCGTTTGCGCGATGTAGGCCGTGCGGTACTTGGCCCTGAAAACGAAGAAACGATTTTGAAAGAATCGGGGGTACCGATGGTGGCCTTGGCTATCATCCCCCAGCCCGGCTCTAATCAGGTGGCTATTGCGGATGAGTTTTACAAACGCTTTGAGCAACTGAAAAAAGAAATACCCGAAGACATTGAGGTGGGTATTGTATTGGATACCACCAAATTTGTAAAACGTTCTATTGCTGAGGTAGAGGAAACCCTGCTGATTGCCATACTGCTGGTAGTAATTATTATCTATCTGTTTTTCCGTAACTGGCTGATAGCCATCCGCCCGTTGATTGATATTCCCGTATCACTATTGGGGGCATTCTTTATCATGTACATTTTCGGGTTCTCCATCAACGTGTTAACCCTATTAGGTATCGTACTTGCAACGGGCTTGGTGGTAGACGACGGTATAGTTGTAACCGAGAACATTTACAAAAAACTAGAAGCCGGACTTAGTCCCCGCGAAGCAGCCAAAGAAGGCTCTGAAGAAATTTTCTTTGCGGTAATATCTACCTCAATCACCCTTGCTGTTGTATTCCTTCCCATCATATTTATCCAAGGTTTTGTAGGCCGTTTGTTCCAAGAGTTTGGAATTGTGGTAGCGGGGGCGGTACTTATTTCAGCCTTTGTTTCACTTACGTTAACTCCGGTGCTAAGTGTGAAACTGGCCGGAAAACCCGGCTACCAATCGTGGTTCTACCGTAAAACAGAGCCTTTTTTCCGTGCAATGGACAATGGCTATCGTCGTGCCCTCGGCTCATTTATGAGAGTAAAGTGGGTTTCGTTTGCCATCATCGCTGCCTGTTTCGGACTTATCATCTTCTTAAACAAATCATTACCCGAAGAATTAGCCCCACTGGAAGACAGAGGCTGGTTGCGTATCACTACGTCAACCCCTGAGGGTACATCATACGATTACATGGACGGCTACATGGATAGGATTAGCCGTTTTGTGGAAGATTCTGTTCCTGAAAAGCAAATCATGCTTTCGGTAACTGCCCCCGGCTTTGCGGGTTCAGGTGCACCCAATACAGGCTTTGGCCGTATCGTAATTGGAGACAAAGACACTCGCGAACGCAGCCAGCAACAAATTGCCGATTACCTTACTAAAAACATGGTGCGTTTTAACGACGGACGTGTGTTTGTAGTTCAAGATCAAACCATCTCATCGGGTGGAGGCCCACGTGGCGGTTTGCCCGTGCAGTTTGTGCTCCAAAATTCAAGCTTTGATAAGATAAAAACCAATCTGCCCAAGTTTATGGACGAGGTTTCTAAAAGCCCTGTTTTTGGAGGTATGGTAGATGTGAACCTTAAATTTAACCGCCCTGAATTGGGTATCACCATTAACCGTAATAAAGCAGCAGAATTGGGTATATCGGTAGCCGATATTGCCCAAACCCTGCAACTGGCGCTTAGCGGTCGCCGTATGGGGTACTTTATTATGAACGGCAAGCAGTATCAGGTAATGGGGCAGGTAGAACGCGATAACCGCGATGACCCCTTGGATATGAAGAGCTTTTATGTGCGCAGTAATACCGGACAACTGGTACAATTAGACAACCTTGTAACGGTAGAAGAGCAAAGTAATCCTCCCCAATTATACCATTACAACCGTTACAAATCAGCCACGGTTTCGGCAGGTTTGGCAGCCGGAAAAACAGTGGGCGACGGCATCAAAGAAATGGAACGTATTGCTGATAAAGTGTTGGATGAAACGTTCAGTACATCGCTTACAGGCCCATCACGAGATTTTAAAGAAAGTTCAAGCAATACTTTGTTTGCCTTCTTATTAGCGTTGTTGCTGGTATATTTGATTTTGGCCGCACAGTTTGAGAGCTTTAAAGACCCGCTTATTATTATGATTACTGTACCCTTAGCGTTGGCCGGAGCCCTACTGTCGTTGTGGGTTTTCGGACAAACCATCAACATCTTTAGCCAGATAGGTATTATTATGCTGATAGGTTTGGTAACTAAAAACGGTATTCTGATTGTGGAGTTCGCCAACCAGTTGCGCGAACACAACCCCGAACTTTCAAGGTTTGAAGCCGCCCTGCAAGCAGCCACTATGCGTTTACGTCCCATTTTGATGACCAGTTTGGCTACCGCTTTAGGGGCGTTACCCATTGCCCTTGCTTTGGGGGCAGGCGCACAAAGTCGTGTTCCTTTGGGTATTGTTATTATTGGCGGTGTAATGTTCTCGCTGGTACTTACGTTGTTTGTTATCCCTGTTATTTACACCCTTTCGGCAAGACGTTTCCTTCAGTTTATCGGATTAAAAAGAAAGGCTGTTACAACTACGTTGTTACTATTGATTTGCGGCGGACTTTTCGCTCAAACTCCGATGACCATTAACGAGGCGGTTGAAGTTGCCTTGAAAAACAATTACGACATTCTTTTATCTAAAACTGCCGACCAAGCAACGCAACTGAACAACAATGCAGGCAACGCAGGGATGTTACCCAATGTAACGCTGAACGTGAGCGAGAATTTATCGAACAATAACATCAATCAAAAATTTTCAAACGGTTTGGAGGTGCAAAGTAACGGGGTAGGTTCTACCAACCTGAATGCAAACGTAGCGCTGGACTGGACGTTGTTTGACGGGATGAAAATGTTTGCCACTAAAAGCCGCTTGGAAGAGTTGCAAAAGCAAACCGGTTTTAATCTTAAAGAACAAATACAACAAACCGTAGCCCAAGTGATGAGTGAGTACTACGGACTTGTGGGGCAAAAGATGCAGATTAAAACCACTGAAATTGCCTTGGATTTGGTTAAAAAACGTCAGGAGATTATAGCCGCTAAGTATGCTGTGGGTGTGGTTTCAGCGTTTGAGGTGAATCAGGTGAACATTGATAAAAATACATTTTCGGCCAATTTGTTGATGCAGCAAAACAACCTTGCTAATCTTAAAATGGGCTTCAATATTTTGTTGGGTCGTGATGCCGGAGTAGCTTTTGACGTTACTGAAACGATTGATAACGATACTACGTTGAATTTCCCGCCGGTGGATGGAAGTCTTGCCAGCAAAAACTTCTCGCTGCTTTCAGCACAACGGAATATCAACATTAGTCAACTGCAATACCGCGAGATTGGTTCGCAACGGTTGCCGTTGGTTCGCTTAACTTCCAGCTACGGATACACCCGTCAAACCAGTCAGGCAGGTTTTTCGCTGCTCAACCAAAGCAACGGTCTAAATGCAGGTATCACGGCCAGTGTACCGTTGTTTAGAAGCAACTCTATCCGCAACCAACTGCGCACGGCTGATTTGCAAATTAAAAGCAGTACCCTGTTGTTTGAAAAGCTGCAAAGCACTGTGAATAGTGCCTACCGACAAGCCTACAACGACTACCAAACCTACAAAACCATTGCAGGTATGGAAAAAGCCAACGCTCAACTGGCTTTTGATAATTACAAAATTGCCGAAGGTCGCCTGCAACAAGGTCTTTCTTCATTACTTGAAGTAAAAGAAGCCGAACGCAACTGGCAGGATGCCCAAAACCGCGATATTAACGCCCAATACAACCTAAAACTTGCCGAAATAGAACTTAAAAAGCTATCAGGGCAATTAGTGGGCAGTAACTAATATATCTTACTAACGACAAAGCCCCTGCACAACAAGTTGTGCAAGGGCTTTGTCGTTTATATAGTTTGGGACTTACGTTTAAGGTTGTCGTGCGGCCGCCGTCATTCCCAACTTGGTTGGGAATCTTGTGCGGTGGTATTGAAGTATCGCTCACTTAAAAAAGAATAGATTCCCGCTTACGCCGGGAATGACGGGATGCTATCAGTGCAGGTAAAATGGGTGTTTCATTACACTTCTACAATTTTCGTTTGGAGTTGCCGTGCGGTGGGTAGTCATTCCCAACTTGATTGGGGATCTTGTGGGAAGGTGTTGAGTCATTGCACCACTGCAATGGATAGATTCCCGCTTACGCTGGGAATGACGGGATGCTCTCAGTATTACATAGCTGATGTTTTATCACACTCGTGCGGTTTTCATTTAGAGTTGCTGTGCGGTTGGTGTCATTCCCAACTTGATTGGGAATCTTGTGTGGGGTTTGAATATAATCGTTCAAAGCTCATCCCATAGGTCTTGTAAATTAGGGTTAACACTTTGAATAAGTTCATCCTTCCATGCCCTATTCCAACGCTTCATTTGTGTTTCACGCAGAATTGCTGCCTCGATTGTAGGAAGCTGCTCGTAATAGACCAAAAAATAACACTTGTATCTGGATGTGAACTTTGAGCCTACACCGCTTTTATGTTCAGCTATCCGCTTTTTCAAATCAGCAGTAACTCCAATGTATAAGGTCGTTCTCGTGTGGTTCGACATTATATACACAAATCCGGTTTTCATTATTGCAAAGTAATAATTTGTAGGGATAGATTCCCGCTTACGCAGGGAATGACGGGATGCTATCAGTGTTTGTAAAATGGGTATTTTATTACGCTTGTACAATTTTCATTTGGAGTTGCCGTGCGGCTGGTGTCATTCCCAACTTGATTGGGAATCTTGTGGGAAGGTATTGAGTTATTGAACCACTACAAGGAATTGATTCCCGCTTACGCAGGGAATGACGGGATGCTATCAGTATTACATAGCTGGTGTTTTTTCACACTTGTACGATTTTCGTTTTGAGTTGCTGTGCGGCTGATGTCGTTCTTATCTTGATTGGGAGTTTGTGCGGTAGAATGCTATTGTTAAATGCTTGGAGGATTTATATTTTCAACCGCTATTTTAGAATAAAACGCAACTAAGTAGTCCAAAAATACCTGCCAAAATTCAGGACTTAGAAAGCCTAAATTTAGATTTTTATTTTGAGAATTAACTAAAAAATCAAACTGATTTAATGAAAAATTTGTAAAAGAAAAAAATATTAAATATCTATTTAAATAAAATGAATGTGGGTTTCCACTATTAGAATAAGGAAAAATTACATTTTTAGTCTCATCACCAAAACTTTGGCAAGTTAAAATAATGTAAAATATATTTATAGTACTATCATTATCAACTTTCTCTAAAAGTTCTTTCTGCTGATTTACTCTAAATCGAATTAATTCAGTACGAAAAACATCTTTTTCCTCTTCACTTATCTTATACAAATTGAATAGCGGATGTGAAGAAACACTCGATCTCCATAATATCGAAAACAAAAATAATTTGAATACATTTATATTAATTTGTTTACTACTTCGCCACCTTATCCCATCATTGTTAATATGGTCTTCGAATTCACTGTTTTTTCTTATATCCCAAAGTCTGTTGTGAAGTCTTTGTGAAACATATGTTTCTAATATCTCAAAATATCTCTCGCAACTTTCACATAATATAAAATCTTCTTTGGGTGAATCTTGAACCTTGCTTTTGTCAAATGGTTTTAAAGATTGAAGAATGTATCCTGCCTTTTGATTACTTGTTCCAAGTATACTCTTGGTCATAAATTTAGGAAGTATGTGAGAATTCTTCTTTGTAGCTGGGTTTATTAGGCATAGTAAACATAAATCATCAACGCTTCTCATTGAATTTGAAACATTAATTAAGATGGATAACACTCTCCCTCAACTCATCCAACTCTCTGATAGCATCTAAAACGCCGGTTATGTTTTTAAGTATCATGGTGAGGTTTTTGGGTGTTTGCTTCATGCTGCATTTTACAGGGTGTGCGGCTACGTATTTTAATATGTTGCCAAACAACTCACTTTGGTAGTATGGGCTACTTTGGTTGGCAGGGAAATAACAGGTAAGCGTTTTGTTGTGCAGATTTACCCGCTCAAAACCCAAATCGCGGGCTTTCCACTTCATCCGCATACTGTCAAACAAACCTTTCAGTTCTTTGGGCATCGGGCCAAAGCGGTCAATCAGTTCATCCCTGAACTTTAATAGTTTATCCTCATCGCCTATCTGTGCTAGTTCGTTGTACAGCGAAAGTCGCTCCTGTATGTTGCGCACATAGTGGTCGGGTATCAGAATTTCAGCGTCCACGTCCACCTGCACCTCATTGGTACGGGGTTTTGGCGTTTCGTCCTTAAACAGTTCTTTAAACTCTTCGTCTTTAAGTTCTTGCAGAGCTTCGTCCAGTATCTTGTGATACATCTCAAAGCCAATCTCTGCAATAAACCCGCTTTGTTCACCACCCAGCAGGTTACCCGCCCCGCGGATGTCCAAATCGCGCATCGCCACATTGAACCCACTACCCAAATCACTGAACTGCTCAATGGCGCTTAACCGTTTGCGGGCTTCTTGTGTAAGCGTACTCAACGGCGGCGAGAATAAATAACAATATGCCTTTTTGTTGCTACGTCCTACCCTTCCACGCATCTGGTGCAAATCGCTAAGACCGTGCATGTGGGCATTATTTATAATAATGGTGTTGGCATTGGGTATGTCCAAACCGCTTTCGATAATTGTAGTAGCCACCAGCACATCATAATCCCCCTCCACAAACTTTATCATAATATCTTCCAGCTGGTGCCCTTCCATTTGTCCGTGGGCAACTGCCGCACGAGCACCGGGAACCAATCGTTCAATCATGGCAGCAAAATCATAAATATCTTTCACCCGGTTATGGATGAAAAACACCTGACCGCCGCGTGCTATTTCATTGGCAACGGCTTCTTGCATCAACTCCTGATTGAATACGTGCAACTCAGTGCGCACGGGCTGACGGTTGGGCGGTGGGGTGTTTATCACCGATAAATCCCTTGCGCCCATCAGCGAGAAATGCAGGGTGCGCGGTATGGGGGTTGCCGTAAGGGTTAGCGTATCCACGTTTACACGGAATTGCTTCAGTTTTTCTTTGACAGCCACCCCAAATTTTTGTTCCTCGTCAATAATTAGCAGACCAAGGTCTTTAAATTTAATTTCTTTGCCTACCAATGCGTGCGTACCAATAAGAATGTCAATTTTTCCTTCTTTAAGTTTGGTAAGAATTTCTTTTTTCTCTTTGGCACTTCGGAAACGGTTGATATAATCAATATTACAGGGGAAACCCTCTAAACGGCTTTTAAATGTTTTATAATGCTGATAGGCCAAAATAGTTGTGGGCACCAACACGGCCACTTGCTTGCTATCAGCCACGGCTTTGAAGGCAGCACGGATGGCGACCTCTGTTTTACCAAAACCCACATCACCGCACACCAGCCTGTCCATCGGGTGTTGCAGTTCCATGTCTGCCTTAACATCCTCAGTTGCTTTGCTTTGGTCGGGGGTATCTTCGTACAAAAACGAAGCCTCCAACTCTACTTGCAAATACGAATCGGGACTGAATGCAAAACCTGTTTGCGCCTTGCGGGCAGCATACAGCTTTATCAAATCGCGGGCAATGTCTTTTACCTTCTTTTTGGTCGATTTTTTCAGCTTGTCCCACGCATCGCTGCCCAGTTTGTTCATGCGCGGCTCGGTACCGTCTTTGCCTACGTATTTGGTTATTTTGTGCAGCGAGTTAATGTGTACGTAGAGTAAATCGTTATCACGGTACACCAAACGCACGGCTTCACTCATCACTCCGTTCATCTCAATCTTTTCAAGCCCTGCAAACTTTCCGATACCGTGGTCGATGTGAGTTACAAAATCACCGGGCGAAAGTTCCCGCAGTTCTTTTAAAGTAAGGGCTTTGGTAGATGAATACGTACGACGGCCTTTGTATTTATAATAGCGGTCAAAAAGCTGATGCTCAGTATAGCAGGCAATTTTCAGATCGTGGTCTATAAAACCCTCGCTGATACCATGATACACAGGCTCAAACTTTACTTCTTTATCCAAATCCTCAAAAATGGTATGCAAACGCTCTACCTGTCGGGGATTATCAGAAAATATAATATTTTGGTAGCCCTTTCCCTGATTGTCTTTAAGGTTCTCAATCAGCAGGGTAAAGTTCTTATGAAACAGCGGTTGCGGCGAGGTTTTAAACTCAATGGTTTTTTGAGGTTTAAAAAACGTGCGTTTCCCGTATTCCACCACCGTACGTTTTTCAACCTGTCCCAGCCACTCGTTAGTGGTTTCGTACAACTCGGCAATGGGTGTAGAGTCGTTATTTTCGCCCAAATATTTGGCCGCTTTACCCAACCCCTCTTCCATCACTCCGGTTGCAAAGGTGCCGTCGTGCAGCCACACCACCACATCATCGGGCAGGTAACTAAACAAACTGGTTTTTTCTTTGGCAATAACTTCGCTTTGTATGTTGGGAACAATGGTGGTATGCACCACTTTTTTTACTGATAGCTGGTTCTCAGGCTCAAACAAGCGGATAGACTCTACCAAGTTGCCGTCCAATTCTACACGGTAGGGTAAATCGTTGGCAAATGAAAACACATCGATAATCCCCCCGCGAATGGCAAACTGACCCGGTTCGTACACAAAGTCAACACGGTCAAAATCGTGTTCACTCAACATCTCCATTAAAAAGTCAAGGTCAAAAGGGTCGCCCACTTTCACCTCAAAGGTGTTCTTTTCAAACGTAGCATTGCCTATCACCTTCTCAAGCACTGCTTGCGGATAGGTAATAATCACCTGCCCGTGCGGCTTCTTATTCAAGCGACTCAATACCTCTGCACGTTTCAGCACATTGCTGTTATCGGTTTGCGCCGGAATGAAACTCTTGCTAAAGCTTTCGAGCAGCAGCAAAATCTCGCGGTTTTCTATCAGGCTGCTCACATCAGTGTGCAGGTAGGCCGCCTGTTCCCAATCGTCGGCTACTATTAAAAACGTTTTTTCAGGATTGCGCAGCCAAGCTGCTGAAATGCCCACCCCTACTGCGGCTCCGTTAAGATTTTGCGCAGCTATTTTAAGGGGTTTTGTTTGAGAAAAAACAATATCATCCAGCCCCGAAAAGGCGGGGTGGCGGGTGTAGAGGTCTAAAAATTGCTTGATGTTCAAAGCGGGGCAAAGATAACGAATGGATGTTAGTTTTCAGTTTCAAGTTTACTGTTTTCAGTTGGGTGGAGGCCCAACCCTTTCCTGTCAAATTGAGCGTGCGAAATTTCTTATCCCAAATATGTTAACACGAATCGTTTAACAGAACTATATAAGATGCTTCCTTCGTCAGCAGGACAGGTGGTTGGTTGGCACCCGTCATGTTGAACTTGTTTCAACATCGCATTGCTAATTCACGATGAATACCGATGAGATCCCGAAACAAGTTCGGGATGACTGCCACCGTGCCACAACCCTTGCCTGTCAAATTGAGCGAAGCGAAATTTCTTATCCGAAATATGTTAATACGAATCGTATAACACATTTTCAATAAGGTGCTTCCTTCGTCAGCAGGACAGGAGGTTATTCGGCACCCGTCATGTTGAACTTGTTTCAACATCGCATTACCAGTTCGCGATAAATGCTAATGAGATCCCGAAACAAGTTCGGGATGACTGCCGCTTTTCCCAATTGCTGCTTAACATCATCCATGTAATACTTGCGCCTGCTTAACATTAAAAACACATTGCTTTTGCAGTAAATGCCCGATACTGTTAATTATACCTGTTATTTAAAAAATTATCTGTTTTGCTACCTTTCTAAACCTAAATTTTAAACAGCCCTGCACTTTTCTACATGTGCTTGTGTTGATAAACCCGTCCGCTTGTAACTAGCTTGTTAACTGAAAGGCCATCTGTAATGTCACTTTGTGCAGTTACAGGTGTTTTAGCCCTTCCATTTTTGTTGTTTTTAACAATTCCTTAAAAGCCCCCGTGCATTGGGCAGGTAATTATGTAATAAATTATTTACCGGCCTTTTAATCCCCCGTTACCTGCCAAGGGGACTTTTGAATCATCAAATTTTAGAAACCGGAGTTACCCGGTAAAAGAAATAAATAAATGCTATGGTTTAAAAAAGCAGCTCCGTTTGGGGTTGTCCGTCATTGGCATTGCTGCACCCTCCGGTTTCTAAAAAATAAACGGTTACTTATGAATAAAAAACACTCAAACTTATTATTGAGCCTTTCGCTATTGGTTTTATTTTCTTCTTTCCCTACACTGGTTCGCAGCCAGGACGTAGTTATCAATGAGTATTATAACAGCGGCGGCACTTCGGGAGCTGATGATGAGGTAGAATTATTGGTGATAAAAGACAGCACTGATTTAAGGAGCTTATGGATTAAAGACTTTTCGTCAAGCAATGCCAATGATGGTGGTGGCGGTTATCAGTTTACCACGTTATCAGTGTTTAGGTATGTACGGGCAGGTACTATCATCCGCCTGCGTAAGCCCGGTTCTGCATTAACGTTGGATACTACTACCGGTTGCTCAGATTTTAACATGGCCATAAGCCTTGGCAACACCACCTTTTTTAGCAATAACGGTACGCTTGATATTGCTACAAACGACATGATAATGATAAAAAGCGGCACGCAAAGCGGTGTTGCCAATAACATTCACACGTTGCGCTCAGGCTCTACCGGAACACAATGGAACAATATTTCATCGGGTACTAAGATTGGTAACACTTCAACAACGAGTGGTTCATCATCGGCTTATGTAAATAACGCAAATACTGTTATCGGTGATTTTAACTTGGGTACCAGTGGCGTAACAGCTTCGGGAACTGCAACATTGGGCACATGGAACAACACCACCAACCAAAACTTTATTCTGTTGTTGCGCGGCCCTATACCTTCGGCAGGTACTGCTGTCAGTTCAAGTGGTTTCACGGCAAATTGGAGTTCATTAACTGCTGCCACTAAATATTATCTTACTGTAGATGATGACTCAACCTTTGCATCGCCTGTTTCAGGTTACAATAACCTTGATGTAGGTAACGTAACCAGTAAAGCTGTTACGGGCTTATCAGCCTCTACCACCTATTATTTCCGTTTAAGGGCTCAAAATGCTACTCCAACCATGTCAAGGTTTTCATGCAAGCAAGCAGTTACAACTGCTACCCCTACTCCTAATATTATAGTAAGCCTTACATCGGTTACAGGTTTAGATACCACTATTAATAATGCTTCAACTGCTCAAACATTTACCGTTTCGGGTGATAACCTAACTGCAAACGTTGCTCTTAGTTTTGTTACCGGTACCGATTTTGAAATTTCATCTACCTCTGCTACAACGGGTTTTGGTTCATCATTAAACCTCACTCAAAGCGGTGGAAATTTAACGGGCGAGCCAGTTACAATTTGGGTGAGGATGAAATCGCAATCGGCAACAGGCACGGTTACTGATACAATTAACTTTACCAGCACAGGAGCTACTACAAGGCAACTGATCCTTAGCGGAACAGCAGGGGCTAACTACTACTCGGCCAGTACAGGTTTCTTGGATGATTTAGCTACTTGGGGAATTAATACCGACGGTACGGGTGCAAATCCGGCATCGTTCTCTACCAATTATTGTACTTATACAGTTACCAACCGCACCACCGCTACATTAAATGCAAACTGGACAGTGAGCGGAACAAACTCTAAAATTGTAGTAGGCAACAGTTCATCAGCCACTGATGTTGAAATACCTGCTTCGCTTACCATTACAGGCACTGTTGATATTGCTAACATGGGTGAGCTTACAATGAATAACACCACCCTTGCACACACCTACGGAACCCGTGCCACAGGTCATACACTTGAGTATGCTCAATCAGGCTCAATCAGGCTCATTCAACATTCCCCAAATTACCTATCACCATCTTAAGCTAACCAACGGCACTAAGGTGTGGGCAGGCAATACTACCACTATTAACGGTAACCTTATATATACAGATGTTTCGATTGACGGAGCTTCGTCGGCTCCCTTTTCAACCGTAAACATTGCGGGCGATTTAACTTCAAACGGAGCACTTACCAACCCTCCTATTGCTAACAGTTACACGTTTATTTGTACCAGCAACGGTACACAAACCCTTAGCGGAAACGGTAATCAGTTTAATCTCTTCAGGTTACAAACTACAGGAACTTCAACCGTTGTATTATCAGACAATTCGGGTGGTACTACCCTGCAATTGGGCAATGCTTCAGGCGGAGGATTTAGCCTTGGGGCAGGAAGTACATTGGTGCTAAACAACAACTCGGTTTCAACAGTTTCAAGCACCAACAGTGCGTTTGCGGCAGCTACCACAGGTGTTATCCGCGGTTCGGCCAATGCAAACCTAACTATTAACAGTGCTGCTACTGCGGTGGGTACTATGTATATGGACCAAACCACTCCCGGTACTACCAATGTGCTTAAAAACCTTACCTACAACTGCACCAATGCAAGCAGTAACCTGATACTGGGCAACCAATTGCAAATTGCAGGGATACTAACCCATACCGACGGCGCGCTTACCACAGGCGGCAATTTGGTACTAAAAGCTACTTCGGGTACTTTGTACGGACAGATTGCAGGCAGCGGTAGCGGTACTATCAGTGGTAACGTTATCTCACAATATACTATTACAGGTGGCGGTATAGGCTGGAGACCGATTTGCTCACCCCTAAATGGTGCTACATTGGCTCAACTAAGTGATGATATGAACTTAGATTTCGGTTCGCTGAGTGCAGCCTCGGCCAATACCTATTATTTTGATGAAAGTGCTGTTCCGTACTGGAATAGGGCAAGCGGAACTTCGGCCACTATGGATAGCCGCTCGTACTCAATCTATATGGGTGGTTCTGCTGCATGGGCTAACCCTTTGCCCCTCACCATGGATATTACCGGAACGTACGCAGGTACTGCCGATTATACTGTAAACGGATTAAGCCGCACAGGCAGCATTACAGATACTACCGGCTGGCAAGTAATCCGTAACCCTTGGCCATCAGGTTTTATGTGGGACGGAACAACCGCAACCGTTGATGATGTGAACAATGTACAAGGCCAGCAAGTATGGGTGTTTAACCAATCTGACAGTAGCTACACCGTTTATGATAATGCTACACAAGGTGTAATCCCACCTTTTACTCCCTTCACTGTAAAAGTAGTTTCAAACAACACCGACCTTACTTTTAAGAACAGCGCCCGTAATACTGATTCGCTAAGCAACTTCTTCAGCAAAACAGGTTTTGAAAACTATCTTGAGCTAAAAGTTACAGGCCCCACCGGCAAAACTGATGCGGTAAAATGGTACACACACCCGCAAGCAACTAACGGGTATGATATTTACGACGGCACTAAAAAGCTAAACACAGGGGCACCCAATATGTACTTTATGCTTGAAGGACAAAAAGCAAGCAAAGAGGTTTGGAATACAATACCCACTGAAAATGAGCCTGTATTCATTCACTTTTTTGCTAAAAACGCAGGAAAGCACACCATAAACTTTGCCACTGAAAACATGGCACCCGGTGTTAAAGTAGTGCTTGAAGATTTGGTAACGGGTAAAAAACACCCCGTAAACAGTAAGCCCTATGAGTTTACTTATGAAGCCAACAGCACACAAGCGCGTTTTGTATTGCACTTTACCCAAACCATCACTTCTGCCAAAGAACCTCAAACCGCTAACAATGCTACACAAATAGGCTGCAACGGTAGTGAGGTTACTGTAATAATAAACAAAGCAGGAAGCTTTGATGCAACCGTGTTTGATTTATTAGGCCGTACCGTAGCCAATACACAAACAGTACATGGCAACGGCCAACTAAATACCCTGAACCTTAACGGACTTGCTGCGGGTTACTACCTGCTACAAGTAAAAGGTAACGGGGTTATAACCACTGAGAAAGTATATATCAAATAGCACTCCTCCATTTTATTTCTAGGTTGCCACGGTCTTAGGGCCGTGGTTTTTTGTTTTATGCTGATGGTGTAGCACCCGTTTGCATTTTTTGCAACTAATCCGTCTTGGTTGGGTTGCAATCAGCAAAATCTGCTAAAACAAAAAAGGGTTCACGCAAAATGTGATTAAAAAGCCCTTTTGCAAGCCTGCAACTTTGTCTCATGGAAACCGCATTTTTACAAAACCAACTAACCGAGTTTATTGTATTACACATCATCGCCTTTTTTGAGGGGCTAATGGTTGTTAAAGGAGGTGTTAAAGTGAACTACACCCGCAAACTCAATCACTTTTTTGTATTCTTCTTACCCTTTATTATCAAAATCTACATTCCCTTTACCGAAAACCTGCTGACTATGATTTTGATGGTGGCCATCAGCATGGCTACGTTTATTATCTACCTAAAACCCGTACGTACCCGCATACCCTTGTTCGGGATGATGTATGCCGCCTTCGACCGTCCTGAAGACCGCCCGCATACCATGAAGTGGCTGTTTACCCAATACCTGGCTACTTATATGGTGGCTGTGCCCTTGTACTTTTATTTTCACAGCATCGGAACTTCTCAACTTTTATTGATAATTATATTGGTAAATGCCATTGGCGACGGCTTGGCAGAACCTGTTGGGGTTACATGGGGTAAGCATAAATACAAAGTAAAAGCCTTGTTTACCCGCCAAACCTATACCCGCAGTATTGAAGGCAGTGCGTGTGTGTTTATTACCGCTGTGATTGTGCTGTTGTGTTTTCACCAATTATTTACAACGCCACAGTTAATCGCTGCATTGCTATTATTCCCTATTGCTGTAACATTGGCCGAGGCGTATTCACCCCACACGTGGGACTCTCCTTTTATCTTTTTGGCAGGCGGATTGGTATTGATTGCCGTTATAAATTTTGATTTCGCTTCGGTTTTTAATTACTACGAAAATATTATGCAAGTAATTCGCAGTGCCGAAGAAGAAGTATATGCAATCGCTGCCCCTCCTACCGGCAGGTAATTAGCCGCTTGAATCTATTTAACCTGTTAAATGATACACAGTAAATGAATACTGGCACACTTATGGCTTCACAACTATTCTGCAAAGTTTCGCTACCTTTGCGGCGCTTTTATGATAATTGAAGTATTAAAATCTAAAATCCACAGGGCAAAAATCACGCAAACTGAATTGCACTATGTGGGCAGCATTACGCTGGACGAGGACTTAATGGACGCTGCAAACCTGATTGAAAACGAGAAGGTGCAGATTGTGAACATTAACAACGGCGAGAGGTTTGAAACCTACGTAATTAAAGGTGAGCGCGGAACCGGAATGGTGTGCCTGAACGGACCCGCAGCCCGCAAAGCGCAAAAAGGCGATTTGGTAATTGTGATTTCATACTGCCAAATGGACTTTGAAAAAGCCAAAACCCACAAGCCAACCTTGGCTTACCCTGATGATAACAACCGCGTGATTAAATAACACGTTCCATGTCGGCAACCTTAAAAAAAGTACTCCGTTACACCATTTTCATCGGTATTAGTGCTGCATTCATTTATATGGCCTTTCAAGGCGTTAAGATGGATGAGTTGATTGAAAAAATAAAAGGTGCCGAACTTAGCTGGGTGCTGGCTGCCATTGGTGCGGGTATAATTAGCTGTGTAAGCCGTGCTTTGCGCTGGCAAATTATGGCTGAACCCTTGGGCTACAAAACCGGTTTCTGGACCACCTTTCATGGTATTATGGTAGGCTACATGGTAAACTTTGCCATCCCTCGCGGGGGTGAGGTAGCCCGTGCTGCTATTATCTCTAAAACAGAGAAAATACCGCTTACTACCATGATTGGTACCATTGTAGCCGAACGTTTGGTGGATTTGCTGTGCATGGGCATTGTATTGTTATTAGCCATCGGCCTGCAGTTTGATACGCTGCAACAGGCGTTCAACTTGTTTTCGGCAAACAAAACCGATGCTGCAAGCAGCGGCCCAAGCCTGATACAAATTGCAGGTATTGCGGCTGTAGTAGGTTTAGCAGTGTTTTTTATCTTCCGTAAAAAAATACAAGCACTGCCTTTGTATAAAAAAGCACTTGATTTTATAAAAGGCTTTGCCGACGGTATAAAAAGCCTTCTTACTATTAAAAAACCGATACAGTTTATCTTCCACTCAATTGTAATTTGGGTAATGTATTACCTGATGGTGTACTTGTGCTTTTTTGCACTGGATACTACCGCACATTTGGGTTGGGAAGCAGGTTTAACTGTATTGGTAATGAGTACCATTGCAATTTTATTACCTGCCCCGGGCGGTATGGGCACGTTTCACTATTTTGTTTCGCTGGGTCTTACGCTGTATGGCATTGCCGAAAACAACGGAGTGGTGTACGCAACCATCGCCCACGCATCACAAATGATTATGTTTATTGGTGTGGGTAGTGTAAGCATGATTCTTTTACTGATTTTACAACGCAAACAATTGGCGGGTGAATCTTCATCAGAAAATACAAAACAAGGTAATTAATACCCCCGAACAGCTTGAAACCCTGCTTGCCGATTGGCACAGTAAGGGCTACAAAGTGGTGTTTACCAACGGCTGTTTCGATTTGCTGCACCGCGGCCACGTGGATTATCTTGCCAAAGCCCGCGATTTGGGTGATGTGTTGTTTTTAGGATTGAATACCGATGCAAGTGTAAGCACCCTTAAAGGCCCTCACCGCCCGATACAGGACGAGCAAAGCCGTATGCAAATTATGGCTACGCTGGAGTGTGTAGACGCTGTAATGCTGTTTAACGAAGAAACTCCTTACGAACTAATAAAGAAAGTGCAACCCGATGTTTTGGTAAAAGGTGCCGATTACAAGCCTGAAAACATTGTGGGATATGATATTGTTACTGCCAAAGGCGGCAGCGTTATCACGCTTGAATACCTACCCGGTTATTCAACCACGGGTATCGAAAAGAAAATAAAGCTGGCTTAATAGTCCTCCCCTTACTACAGATTTCCAACTAAGCTGGTAATCAAACCCTTCTCCGTCCAACAAGTTCATTGTCAAATTGAGCGCAGCGAAATTTCCTATCAGAAATGTGTTAACGGATACCCGAAGACACATTTGTAATAAGATGCTTCCTTCGTCAGCAGGACAGATGGTTGTTTGGCACTCGTCATGTTGAACTTGTTTCAACATCGCATTACTAATTCACGATGAATGCTAATGAGTTCCCGAAACAAGTTCGGGATGACGGCGGCAGCATCCTTCTAAAAGCTCAGGAAATCCGTCGCACAGTCACCACTGTCAAATTGAGCGCAGCGAAATTTCCTATCAGAAATGTGTCAACGCGTTGCAAACACACATTTGTAATAAGATGCTTCCTGCGTAAGCAGGACAGGGTAAATACAAAACTGCTTTGAAGTTTTGTACACTCTTTTGTATAAACTAATAGGATATGTTATCGTTGCCCGAAAGGAATAGATGCGGTACCGTCTGTAATGGTATATGTCCAGCCGGTAAAAGGGTCTCTGATTTTGCAGCTGAATGCTACCTGCGCCATTCTAAAAGGCTTGCCCTCAAATATCACATCTTTTACAGATTGAATTTCAAACTTTGCCCACTGCGGCTGTGGCGAGTACAATGAATAATACTCCTCAGAGTGTCTGTAATCGTTGTATATCACAATTATTTCATTGGCATTAAGCTTAAACGGCCATGAACTTGTGTACGCAAATTTATATCCACCGGTAGTAATAGAGTGTGCCAGCTGCTCTTCAATAGTTCCAAAATTATTAAAGCTGTCAATAAAAGTTATTTGCAACCCGTGTTCGTTATCAAGTGCATTAATCTTAAATACAAACTCAGTTAGGTTGCTGTCAATATTGTGCTTTATAGTAGTAGCGTACGATACGCCCTCACCCGCAGCCATTTCAACAGGTACACCGTCAATTTTTGCCTTCACCCAAATTTGAGGGGTCTCCTCAACAGGTTGGGGCAATTCCTTTTTAGTGCAGGCAGCAAGTCCCAAAAGGGCAAATGCTAACAGCATTAGAAAGGCTTTACCGACGTGTTTTTGAAACGACTTACTTACTTCCATTTTTATTAAAACCCGCTAAAGGGCAATACAGCGTGTCCGTCTGAAACAATGTACTGATTACCGTTATCAATACACTTTACATTACAGCTAAACTTTACTTCAGCCAGTTTACAAGGGTTGCCGCGTTCATCCACTGCATCTTTTACTGATAGTACTTCAAAGCTTGCCTTTGATGATGACCCGTATTGATACATTGGAATTGACGAGTATTTATAATTCTTTTCCTTATCAGTGTATGAAATTATTACCTCGCTTTGTCTGAAGTAATATACAGGATAAGAATTAGAATATGTAAATCTGTACTCTCCTGTTTTCAATGTATTAGTCAAGTCTGATTTTAAATCGCCTATCGTATCGTTGTAATTGTTAAATGTAATCTCAACTGACTTTTTGTTATCAAGCGATTCTATCCTAAAAGTAAACTGCCGAATATTGCTTGATGTGTTGGTATAAATAAAATTATTAGCAAACACATTTTGCTCACCCACCTTAAACTCAAACGGAAACCCGTTCATTTTGCACTTCATCCAAATTGCAGGCGTACCTTCTTGTGGTTCGGGCAGGTCAGTTTTCTTGCATGCACCAAACAACAATAACGTTGCAAACAATATGGCTACGTAATTTTTCATTTTATCTGTTCAAATTCAATTTCAAAAACACTTGCACATCAGCAGGCAGGTGTTTTTTGCCATCATTAAAATAGCTGTTAATAGTTAAATCGTTTAATTGCTGATGGTAGCGCACTCCTATACTGTACATACCGGGCAGTCTGTATTCGTATCCTGCCGATAAGCCAAAGCCAAACCTGCGCAAATCTTCATACACGCCTTTTTCGGTTGTGGTTTTCTGTACAGTTTCACTGCTGTTTTGCTTGTTTTTCACCACTTCGGTTTGTGCATTTACAAGTATTGATGATACAAGTCCTGCGCTAAACTTATGGTTTGCCGATGCAGTGTAATTAATACTTACCGGCACTTGTACGTAATCAAATGATTTTGTTACAAGGAAATAAGTAGTAGTAGTTTTTTCAAAGAAATAAGTGGTTTGGGTAATGCTACGGCTAATGCTGTTGCTGTTTCTGCGCAGGTACGATGCTTCTAACCCTACTGAAAAACGGGTGTTGATGGCACGGTTAACAAACAAACCTGCATACAAACCGCTACCCCAACCTTTTCCTCCTGTATTGCTAATGATGGGGCTAAAGTTTGCACCTATTGCCAAGCCATAATTCCAGCTAAATATGCCGCGTTTTGACCCTTCGCTGCGGCGTGCTGCCTGCAAAGCCTCAAAAGTGTTAAATGATTTTTTAGTTTCAGCATCCACACCCTCATCGGTAACTACATACCCATCTATAGAATATGGTTTTGAGGCCAAAAGTCCGTTTAAGTAGCTTTGCTTTTCAAGCATTGTTTGTGTTTCAACAACGGCTGGTGCATCAACAACAACTACGGGTTCAGCAACCTCTTTGTTGTCATCCACAGTTACAGCAGTAACAGCCACTGAAGGTTGTTCAGGCTGTTCAGCATCATCATCCCCTACAGTTGCTGGAGGAGTAGTTCCTTTTTGTTTATTGTTGCGAGGTGCTGTAGTTGTTTTGGTGATGGTTGTATTATTATTATCCCCTGCATTTGCAGCTGTTACATCAGTTGCGTTAGGGGTGTTACTTGCTTGGTCTTGTGTTTGGGCATTAATTTGTTCGCTGCTGTTATCAGCTGCTGGAGCTTCAATAGTTGTTGCTGCCACATTAACAGGTTTTTGTGCCAACGAACCGTTGGTTGAATTGTAGCCTGACACATAGGCCACAACGGAACCTGCCAGTACAATAGCCCCTACCACGCTGGCCAATATGTACCGGTTTGCGTTTTGCAGTAAATGCCCTGAAGTGCCATTATCAAGCATCGCCTCCATACGATCCCATGCCCCGGGAACATACGGGCTGCTTTGGCCTTCAAGGTTATCCCTGAAAAACTTGTCTATATCATTCATGTTATTGTCCATAACTTGCTTCTACCTTATCCTTTTTTTTAATAAGCATCTTTAACTTCTGCCTTGCAGCATGAAGGTAAGTGCGCGATGTAACCTCTGAAATGTTTAATTGGTCGCTGATTTCCTTGTGAGAATATCCGTCAATAGCATACATATTAAACACTGCTTTTGCCATTGGCGGCAATTGGTTAATCATTGCCGTCAACTCCTGCATATTAAATTTTGATATTACCGAGTTATCAGTACTACCATTATATATATCCAAATACTCAGTATTGGGGTAAATATTCTGATTGTAGTTCTTGTGCTCCTTAATAAAGTCAAGAGCCGTATTTATCACAATCCTTTTCACCCATCCTTCAAAACTACCTTGGTTTTTAAACTGTGCTATGTTTTTAAACACCTTAAAAAAACCAGCATTCAAAACCTCCAAAGCATCATCTTCCTGTTTCACATACCGCAAGCACACCGCATACATTTTGCCAAAAAAATACTCATAAAGCCTTTTCTGGGCCTTACGGTCATTGTTTCGACATAAATCAATTAGTTGCTCGTTCATCTTTGGCAGGTGTACACTTATTGACGATTGTTTTGGCAGGGATGTTGTTACTCCACCATAAAATTTTTTAAATCTCTACCATAAAGGTAGTGTTTTTAGTGACGAAGGCATTTACTATCAAGGGACAATCTGTATTAAACAAAAGTCCCATTGTAAATACCTTTATCTTTGCAAAGATAAAACCATGAGTAAAAAAGGAAAAATATTAGTGGCCATGAGTGGCGGTATTGATAGTACCGTTACTGCCATTATGTTGAAAGAAGAAGGGTACGAAGTGGTGGGTATCACCATGAAAACATGGGATTATGCCACATCAGGCGTTAACGGTAAAGAAACAGGCTGTTGCAGCCTCGATTCTATAAACGATGCAAGAAGCATATCGGTACAGCACGGTATTCACCACATGATACTGGATATAAGGGATGAGTTTGGCAATTTTGTGATTGACAATTTTGTTGATGAATATTTGGCAGGCCGCACCCCAAACCCCTGTGTATTATGTAATACCCACATTAAATGGGAAGCCTTACTACGCCGTGCGGATATGTTGGATTGTGAGTTTATTGCCACAGGGCACTATGCTAAGCTAAACCAAAACCCTGACAACGACAGGTATTATATATCACGCGGTAAGGACTTGAATAAAGACCAATCGTATGTATTGTGGGGCTTGGCTCAAAAAAACCTTGCCCGTACCCGTTTCCCTATGGGGCATTACCACAAAACCGAGATTAAGCAAATGGCCATTGATATGGGCTATAGTGAACTTGCTAAAAAAAGCGAGAGCTACGAAATTTGCTTTGTACCCGATAATGATTACCGCAGCTTTTTGAAAAACAAAGTTGAAGGGCTTGAAGAACGTGTGAACGGCGGAAACTTTGTGCGTAAAGACGGTACTGTTATTGGCAAACACAGAGGTTATCCGTTTTATACTATCGGTCAACGAAAAGGACTTGAGATAGCTGTGGGCGAACCTATGTTTGTGGTTGACATTCAACCCGATACCAATACTATTGTTTTGGGACCTCAAGAAGAGTTGCAACGCAACGGTATGTGGGTGCGCAATCTTAACCTGCAAAAGTATGGTGAGATTGAAGGCCAAATGGATGCCTTAACCAAAATACGCTACAAAGATGCCGGTAGCCACGCAATGATTGAGCAACACGATAACCGCATGAAAGTGCTGTTTAACTCAAAAGTAAATGCTATTGCCCCCGGACAATCGGCAGTATTTTATGATGGTGATGATGTGATAGGCGGCGGATGGATTGAATCGAGCTTTGAAGTATAAGTTCACTAGCCTTTACAGCTAGCTTTTAATACATATAAGAAACAACCTTTATTGATGAAAAAGATTTCAGCAGTCATACTATTCCTTCTTCCAATGTTTGCTTTTGCAGGCTATGGAGATACCTTAAAATTTTGGGTACAGTTTACCGATAAGAAAAACAGCCCATACAGTATACAACAACCTGAAGCTTTTTTATCAAAAAAGGCCATTGAGCGCCGTGCCAAGTTTGGCATTAAAATTACCGAAGAGGATTTCCCTGTAAACCCTGATTACTTGAAAAAAGTAACCGCTACAGGCGTGCAGGTCTTAAACACTTCACGTTGGCTAAACGGAGTTTCAATACAAACCGCAAACAACGATGTTATTAAATCACTAATGGCATTGCCGTTTGTAAAAAGTATTGATAAGGTGGGGCTATACGATAGTAAAGACAACTCACGCCTTGAATACCTGATGGAAATGTTGATGGCTGTAGGCGAAGAAGAACCCCTTACCACCGACGGTGAAATGCAACCGGCTATTGAACTTACACCCTATAATAAAGAGTATTACGGAAAAGGGTTTAATCAAATTGAGATGTTGAACGGGGCTGCTATGCACCGCTTAGGCTTAACCGGAAAAGGGGTTACCATAGCCGTGCTTGACGGCGGTTTTATGAACGTGAACAAGATAAAAACCTTTCAGCACTTATATACCAACGGGCAACTATTAGGTACATGGGATTTTGTAAAACAAGACAGTAACGTTTACGACGATAACAATCACGGTATGAATGTATTGTCGTGCATGGCGGCGAGAACTCCCGGTAAAATGGTAGGTACTGCTCCCGATGCATCATACTGGTTGCTGCGTACCGAAGATGCCAATACTGAATTTCTGATTGAAGAATACAACTGGGTAAGCGGTGCTGAATTTGCCGACAGTGCCGGAGTAGATATTATCAATTCATCATTGGGCTACAGCACATTTGATGATAACAGCACCAGCCACAAATACAAACAACTTGACGGAAAAACCAGTGTAGCCAGCCGTGCCGCAGGCATTGCCGCACAAAAGGGAATTATTGTTTGTAATGCGGCGGGTAATGAAGGTAATGACGAATGGACTTATATAGGTGCCCCTGCGGATGCAGAAGGTATTCTTACAGTTGGCGGTGTAAACGCCGATAGTACGTTTGCCGATTTTAGCAGCTACGGCCCTACTGCTGATGGCAGGCTAAAACCCGAAGTAACTGCACAAGCAACACAAGCCTATGTAGCTACCGTTGCCGATGTTTTTGTGCCCAACCAAGGTACTTCGTTTGCATCGCCCATACTATGCGGTATGGTAGCCTGCTTGCGTCAGGCAAACCCCAACAAAACGGTACAAGAGGTAATAGCAGCCTTGCAACTTAGCGGCCACCAGTTTGCCTACCCTGATACCGCCTTTGGAAACGGCATACCAAACTTTATTAAAGCAAACCGTTACTTGGGCAATGATGCTTCTTTTGATTACGACAAAAACAGCATTGAGACTGCTCCTCCCAAAACTTTTAATAAAGCTTTCGGGGTTATTGTGTACCTTACCAAAAAACAGAAAATTGATGCCCGCCTTAATACAACCGCAGGGCAAACTATCAGAACGTTTAATACCCAAGGGTTTGAAAAAGGCTTCAATAAAGTTGTTTTTACTGAGCTAGACGGCCTTAAGCCCGGCACATATCAAATAGAAATTAAAATCGGAGGAGCTACCCACGGTTTTACTTTAACCAAAGATTAATCCACTTCATCAAAATAAAACAACATTTTTGGCCGTTTTTTTGTCTGTTTGTGGGGACCAATACTTATGCAAACAGTACATAAAAAGTTATTTATATCCATATTTCTTCTAATCATTAGCGCCGCTGGGGCTTACGCCCAAAAGCAGTTAACGCTGAGCGGTAAAATAACTGACGACCAATCGGGCGAAGTTTTAATAGGAGCTACCGTTTTGTGCATGGGTGCTGATACATTAGGCACTACCACTGATATTAACGGATATTACCAACTCTCCGTTCCTGCTGGCCAATACAACGTAAAAATTTCTTACGTAGGGTATAAATCAGTTACCGTACAATTGGATGTAAAGGCCAATACAGGCAAGAATTTTAAGCTTGAGGCGGAAGCAATGAGCGTGGGTGAAGTTGAGGTGCAAGCCGAAGCCAGCGATAAAAACGTGAAAAGTATTGAAATGAGCACTGTTTCGCTATCAGGCAAAACCATCAAGCAATTGCCTGTTATATTTGGTGAAACCGACGTACTGAAAAGCATTACACTATTACCCGGTATTAAAAGCGGCGGTGAAGGAAACACGGGCTTTTACGTTCGTGGCGGCGGACCCGACCAAAACCTTGTGATGTTGGATGAAGCCGTAGTGTACAATGCTTCTCACCTCTTGGGTTTCTTCTCTGTATTTAATGGTGATGCCGTTGAAAATGTGGAAGTAATAAAGGGCGGTATGCCTGCCAATTACGGGGGACGTTTATCCTCAATTGTTAATGTGGGGATGAAAGAAGGCGATGTGTATAAAACCCGTGTAACGGGAGGTATAGGGCTTATTTCATCACGTTTGCAGATAGAAGGCCCCATACAAAAAGAAAAAAGTTCGTTTGTGGTAAGTGCCCGCCGTACCTACGGAGACGTGTTGGCGCGTCCCTTTTTGGCGGATAGTATAAAAGGTAACAGTCTTTATTTTTACGACCTGAATGCAAAACTAACGTTCAACCTCGGTCCAAAAGACCGCTTTTATGTTATCGGTTACATGGGCAGGGATGCTTTTAGGTTTGTAAACAACCGTGTAAATAAATTCACCTTCTCTGTAAACTGGGGTAACAAAATTGCCGGCGTACGCTGGAATCACACCTACAACTCTAAACTTACCTCAAACCTTAGTGTCATCTACAATGATTATGATTTAAGATCAACTGCCGAGTTTCTTAGCGGTTCATTAAATGTATATTCAGGTTTGCGTGATGTTACCTCCAAACTCGATTACTTTTATGTGCCCAATAAAAAGGTAAAAGTAAAATACGGAGCGCAATACATCTACCACACCTTTATTCCGGGCATTTTATCAGCACAGCAATCGGGAGTTAATATCAACCAAACCATCAACCGCCAATTTGCACATGAAGGCGCCGGCTATGTATCGGTAGATTATGAAGCCAGTCCTCGTATTTACATAAATGCAGGTCTCCGCTATTCATTGTTCGACCAAATCGGACCTTATAAACAGCCTCTTTATGACGAGTTAGGCGCTCCCACAGGAGAAACTATTGAGTATAAAAAAGGGGAATCGATAAAACTATGGCAAGGTGCCGAACCTCGTTTTTCATTCCGTTATTCAATAGATGCTACTACATCTGTAAAAGGCTCTTACACCCGCACCCTTCAATACTTGCACTTAGCCACCTCGTCATCGGCAACATTGCCTACTGATTTATGGGTGCCCAGTTCAAAATTGGTGAAGCCGCAGGTTGCCGACCAAGTTGCCGTTGGTTTGTTTAAAAACTTTAAAAAGGATGAGTACGAAACTTCTATCGAGGCTTACTACAAACCCATGCAAAACCAAATAGAGTTTAAGCCGGGGGCACAACTGTTCTTCAACCAAAACCTTGAAAACGAAATGGTGTTTGGCAAGGGGCTTTCGTACGGTGTTGAGTTTTTGATAAAGAAAACACGGGGCAAAACAACGGGTTGGATAGGTTATACATGGAGCAAAACCACTCGTACTTTTAACGAATTTAATTACGGAAACCCATACTATTACCGCTACGACAGGCGTCACGATATATCGGTGGTGATTACCCATCAGATTAATAAAAAGTGGAATGCCAACTTTGTATTTGTGTACGGTAGCGGCAACGTACTTACTTTGCCACAACAGCGTATGACGTATAATTTCGGGCTGAGCACACAATCGCCCCTACCCTATTTTAACATTGTTGACCGATATGTAGATATTGCGAATTTCAGGATGCCCGCTTATCACCGCGCTGATGTATCGTTTAACTATACTCCCAAACCTGACAATAAGAAATTCCAAAGCAGTTGGAATTTTTCGGTGTACAACTTGTATAGCCGCGCCAACCCCTATTTTATCTATTTCGACCCTGATGTAGCCTCACAAACTGTAAAGGCCCGCATGGTGTACCTATTCCCAATTATCCCTTCAGTTACATGGAATTTCAAGTTTTAACCCTCATGAAGTCATTAAAAAACATCGCATATATATTTACAGCTGGTTTACTTTTTACTTCGTGTGAAAAAGAGATTGAGGTAAATCTTCCCCACGCCCCTTCCGAAATTGTGGTTGAAGCTTACATTAACCAGCTAAACCCGCTGTTTAATTACGTAATTCTCTCTCGTACCGTTGACTACTTTAACCCACAGCTTGATTTGTTGGGGGTAAAGGGTGCACAGGTTTACATCACAGAAGGTACTTTAAATGGTACTGACACCACGTGGGATATAGCCAACAAAAAACAGCTTATTGAGTTAGCTCCTGACTCTATACCCGGTATCTATTTCAACCCTTTACTCACAGGTAAAGAGGGTAAACTGTATAAACTTGAAATTACTGCTGAAGGTAAATACATACACGGTATCACTACTATTCCTGCGCTTATACCGTTAGACAGCCTTACTTACGAAGTGAAAATAAACCCCGATAATAATAAAGATACCGGCAAGTTTATGACCATACACTTTATGGAGCCCACGGCTACAGGCAATAACTACCGAGCAATGTACCGCATTGGCGGTGATACAAACTATTTTGGATGGGGCAGCATTTTTGACGGCGATGATGTATTTAATGATGAGATTGTGAACGGCGTTTACCGACGTTTTACTTACGGGCGTAACTTTGATTTTGACGATACTATTAGCTATTACTTTAGCAGTATTGACCGACCTGCTTACAATTTTTGGCAATCATACGACCAAGCACGCAACAATGGGGGGCCGTTTGCTACACCCGTGCAGCTTAAATCAACGGTAGTTGGAGGTATCGGCTCGTTTACCGGTATGGCTGTATCGTACAAGAAACTTATCATCAAGCGTAAGTAAACCTTTCTGTCTATTACTTTTGTGTAATGGACATTGAACAACTTAAATACCCTATTGGGAAATATACACCCCCTGAGACTATTACTACTGCTCACATTGCTGAGTGGGCAACCTCCATTGCAACACTTCCGCAACATCTTGAGGAAGCCGTTAAAGGGTTAACCGAAAGCCAGTTAGATACTCCTTACCGCCCCGACGGCTGGACAGTGAGGCAAGTAGTTCACCACCTTGCTGATAGTCACATGAATGCGTTTATCCGTTTCAAATTGACTATAACTGAAGACAACCCTACTATTAAACCCTACTTTGAAGACCGTTGGGCGCAATTAGCCGACTCATCAATGCCTGTTGATGTATCTATAACTTTGTTAAAAGCACTACACGCCCGATGGATTGTTCTGCTACAATCGCTTTCTTCGGATGATTTAGAAAGAACCTATTTCCATCCCCAATACCAATATACGGTTCCGTTGGCAAGGGTTGTAGGATTGTACGCATGGCACAGTAACCATCATTTAGGGCACATTACTGCTTTAAAAGAACGAAACAACTGGTAACTCCTTTTCCCGATAAAAGTAAAAGGGCGGCCTGCTATGCGGGCCGCCCTTTTGTATTTGATTAGAATACTTGGATTAAATTTATTATCGCAACAAAGTAACAGTTCCGTAGAAGCTGTATTGTTTGCCTGAGAAGCTGGTAACATTCACCACATAGGTGTAAACATCCTGTTGTGCAAAGTCTCCTTTGAACTGACCGTCCCATCCTTCGTTGATATCGGTTGAGTAGTACACTTTCTCACCCCAACGGTTGAAGATATAAATCTCAAACCCTAAGAACCCTTCTGCAGTTACGTAGAAACGGTTGTTACGTTCAGGTCCGTATTTGTTAGGAGTAAACGCGTTAGGTACAAACACGGTGATATCAGGGTTGATAGTCAAGGTGTCGATGTGTACCGATTCACAACCCATGTCACTGGTAATGGTTTGGGTGATGATGTATTTACCGGTATCGGTAGGGTATTCAAAAAATGGGTTCTTAGCACTGCTCTTACTGTTAAGAGGGTCACCCAATTCCCATTCGTATTTGCTGATAGCTCCCTGTCCGATTGTACTCATGTCTGTAAAGGTGATATCGGTAGCTGCCACTGTAGTTACTTTCC